>NZ_JAAEDQ010000004.1:0-205405 GCF_013344965.1 Snodgrassella sp. ESL0253
CTAACCATTTATAACACCGAAAGACCTCATGAAGCACTAAATAATATGACGCCGATTGAGTATAAAACACTAAAACAAGCAGCATGATTTTCTACGTCAGTTTTGTACTAACTATGGGGTATTTACACACCATCTACACTCATATAACGCGCCAATACCAAGCAGGGATAATCAAAGCCTCCTACACCTTAACTCACAGCCTCAAACGACTTGTCAAGATTTTTTTCGCACATAGAAATATCCATATATTCAATATTTTAACTACTTTGTTAAGAACATTTAACATAGGGCTAATATATAAGTTACCATTTAATCAGACTTGGTTACTAAACGCTGAATAATCAGTTTTCTTCCTGATAATAAATCTTATAAAACTTACGCCCATCACCATCTCTACCCTTTTCAATCATATCTTTACCACCGTGAATATAGATATGAAAATTTTTATCCAGCTTCACTACACTCTTAAAATACCTCTCCTGTTTTTTTACTGCTTTCGGAGAAATATCAAAGTTCTTAACCGGCTCTACTTGATTTTCCTGCGCATAATTCTGACTAAAATCTTGATATTTCCTGATTAAATCATCTTTGGCAAACACCTGCTGCTCAAATTCCTGTAAATCAAACTGTTCATTATTTTTAAAATAGTCCACAGAACGATTGAGTAAATCTATTTTTTCCGACTTACTGGCTTCATCATCAGCATCCATGGTTTGAGCTATAAATTGCTTAGCCGTTTCCATAATATGTGTCGTCTGATGAAATTCGTTATTGATTGGTTTAATACCCAGAAAATCATCTGTCCAGTACTTAGCTTCTGCACGTCTGTTTGTATTATCCACAATGGCAACCAGATAGCCCTGCTCCCGATGCAGATTAAAAATTAGACACCCTTTATCCAGCTTCTGAATGCTTAGGCCTTCAATATCCGCCAAATCGTAACCGGTTTGCTTGTCTTCAACTTTAAGAATTTTTTGCTTATTTTCTGATTTAAAGATACCAATACAACCCACTAATTCATCATCAACTGTACAATCAGCAAGATAAAATACCCCTAACTCACCAGCTTTGATTTGCGGGTGGTTAGTTTTCTCATACAGATAGCGCCCCATATTTTTAGACTGATTGATAAAACTATCAATATCAGTGTTCTCAAACATGGCATTGATAATGGTATAAACTGGATTAAGCTCCAAATCGGGAAAAAAATGAAACTGATACAATTCATCAAATTTGAAATTAGAAGTGATTAACTTATTAAGAGTATCTTCCACATTCGTATAATTGCTTAACTCATCGCATAGGCGTACACCGTCTGAGCAATTTTTATTGCCAATATAATGTATAACTAGTTGTTCAATTTTACCTAAGTGAATATTATGCATTGATTTAATCATTCTTTAATCAATTGTTGAGGAATTAAAGCATTACCATTTATGAACTCTTCAACAGTATGGAAATGTTCAAGAATATTTTCCCAATTATCTTTTGATGCATGCTCTACCATAAATATCTGAAAATCACCATTTTTTTTACTTACCATCAGATCAATAAATTCATTGAGCAAATGAAAAGCATCGGTAAGCTTTAAATCATCATTTCCTCCTTGATAGTACGGAATACTAGGCTGGTCAATAAATAAAAATTGTGGCACATAAGATTTTACAACATTAAATAAATAAGCATGTAGTCCAAGATAAAAATACAAATGCATAAACATAAAATTCGACTTGCTGCCTAAATTGCCAATCGGGAACATATCATTTGGTGGGTAAAGTCTCAAGGACATTTCATCAAGGTCAAATTTAGTAGCATAATTTTTATAAACAGGAATTGAATCAATTAAGCAATAAAAGAACTGAATAGAACTGTTTAGTTGATTAATTATGTCTCGTCGCATTGTTTTTACTGATGCCAAAGCATCCAATAATTCTTGTTTTAGTTCCTTATTATCTGCCAATTTTTTTTCTTTAATAGTTTTAGGGCTATAAGATTTTTTAATATTTTCTAATTTCTCCTTTATTTTACCCAAAATAAAACAATTATTTCTATTCTCTAATAAAGTAATATTAGTAATCTTACTTCTCCGGGCTATTTCCTCATCTACTAATTTTATTTGTTCTTGAATGAAATTAATCTCGCTTTCTATACTATCAGGAATAACATAGTTTACACTTGTTTTATTCTTTATCTTTTTTAAAGAATATTCTAAATTTTGCAAAAATTCCTTAGCTTCTAATGGATATATTATTTGATCTTGCAAATTTCTATATAAAAAATCAATAGGTTGAAGACTATCTGCCGATTTAATCAAACTATTGCGATAATTATTACATTCTTTTTGATATTTTCGAATTAAAAATAACTCACTTTGTAGATTATTCCTTTGATTTTTTAATTTATCTATTTCTTGTAAAAAATTATTATCTTCAACATTATTAACATCAGGAATAATACTCTCAATAATATTGACAATTTCTTCTGCTGAATCAAAAGAAATAGACTCATCTAGAAGTTTATTGTTTTTACATTCATCCAAAAGTTTTTTTAAACTCTCTTTGTATCTAACATTATTTTCTTCATTTTTCCTTTTTTTCTCTTCAGTATTCTCTATATATTTTTGAGTTTTCTTTAATTTTGACTGAGTTATGATATTTTCAAAAGTGGTAATGCCAGTCACAAGATTAAATATTTCTTTTAATTTATCTATATAACTACCTTTCGGGTACTCCCGTTCAAAATAAGAAGTGTCAAAATAAACTTCTTGAGATGCGATTATATTCTCCGTTAAAGAATTAAATAACAAAAAATCTCTATAGGAAATATTAAAATTATTCTTTAATTCCTGAGTTATATTGAGTGTTTCGTTTAATAAATTTATTATTTCTGTCGGGTTTGAATTTTTATAGGGTAGTTCTGGAAAAGAAGTTTTGTCTAAAAATAAATCAAATGATGGCGCACCATTATTTGCACTTTTACGCGCTATAAACAAATTTTCATCATTAATAGAAAATTTTATACCAAACCATTCAACGGCATTAATAATAGGTGTTGCAATTTTTACCTGATCAGAAATTAGGCAATAGTCGATAATGTTAAAAAAACTGCTTTTACCTGTATTAGAATCACCAGTAATTACATTTACTTTATTTGGTAAAAAATAATATGACTTCGGCTCAAAACTTTTATTTTTAAACCATAATTTAATTTCATGAAGAGTAAATTTCATAGTTTTATTTTTAAAATCCTATATAATTCATCTGTAGAGTAAAAATTCATCATTTGAACAAGTTTTGGAATCATCCTATTAATTTTATTAAAACGTTTACCCAAATCTTCATCTTCAAATGTAATCCTTTTTTTTTTCGTGACTTTTATATCTAATTCAATCACGTTATTTTTTGACAATATATGCAATGCATTTATACATACCGGCAGTAACATGTTATATCTTGAACTAAAAGATAAAAATATTTTTTGCTTTTCATCTATTAATTGCTGTAATGTAAATGTTTCTCTTTGTTTTCTTGTAAAGTAATTAACTGTTCTTTCATCAAAAACAAATGGCAATATTAAGCAAATCCGAGCTATATCCATGGTTTGACAATGATGTAATGCTGCAATAAACACACAACACGCTAAAGCTTCATTGTTATATATATAATAGAATTCTTTCATTGTTTTTTATACATCCTTTCCCAATCATAATGCCATCCAATTTTTAATTCATTTGAAAGCAACCAAAAAAAACCATTGTTGAATTCTATTCCTAATTTTGAACCGTAATCTGGCATAGATAAATTTATTTCACGTACTTTATCTACAACTTGTATGCCATTTTTAATAATTTCTTCTTCCAATTTATCAATATCCACTCCAAAATACAATTGATTTTCAATTTCTCTATAAACACTATCAAATATGTTATTCCAGATATCACAGCAATCCTTTTCATAAGATTTTAAATCAACACTTGTAATTGCTGTTTCCTTTAACCAATACTTTATATATTTATCTGCTTTCAACATTTCAATACAGTATCTTATTAATCTCTTATCTTTTCTTCGAGAATCACTCATCACAGCTCTAATATCAATTAATTGTCTAGCAAAATTCAGTTGCTCTAAATTCGCTGGGGGAGTTATTTCTTCGAAAATTCTTTTAGGGAGTCTTGTTTTATTTACAGTAGCATTAAAACAACTATTATATATTACGGTAAATTCATTTTTAGTGAGTATATATTTTTTTTCTGACTTTATTGCATCATATGAGGCAATTTTTAACTGTGCATATAAATCATTAAAAAATCTATCTATAAATTGCTCCGGTATATGAAAATTGTCATATAAAGACTTCTTGATTTCGGTAACAATATCATCTTTATTAAGAAAGATTTTTATTTTTTTCAAAAATAAACTAAGCTTATCATCATCTAAATTAATTACTTCCTCAATCTTTTTTGAGATAATTTTTGAACTAGTAGAGCTTAATATTAATCTCAATCTATACTTAACATTGTCTAAGTCATTATCATTATTAAAATCGTTATATAAACTAATAAATTGATTATCACTATGATTCTTATTACTGACTAACACAAAAGAATGTTTATCCAAAAAATTATTTTTTGATTTTACTTGCTTTGCCCAGTTATAAAGCGTATGCCATAAATCATCATCCAGACTAGATAGATTTATAATTTCCCCATTTTTTTTTCGTTGAGATGAATGTTTTAATTGAAACAATATCGTACTACCATCCTCTTTATCTAGTTGGACATCATCTTTATCCTCATAACTAATGCTTTCATCTTTTTTTAATTGTAAAGCAAGCAAAGTAAAATAATAAAATTGATAATCAAATCCTATTAATTTTTGACCTTCAAAAATTTTATTCTCAGTATGGATGCTTGTATTCATAGTTAGGATATCAATAAATTTACTTTAACAAAAATTAATAAAAAAATTATATCAATAAATGCAAAAATGACTTATCTACAACATAAACATCTATTAAATGTTAATTATTTTATTATTTTTTATCTATTTGTATATAGATATCTGTTTTAAAGTCCTATAATTATTTTTTTAAAAGTAAAAAAATATATATTTCAATCAAAATCTTTTTATAAATAATTACTTTACCTTATTTATTAGCATAATGTCTGAATGTATTATGAAAACTACACTTTTTAAAAGTTTGTCTTTTCATATAATTTTATACAATTTCATAATTGTATTATTGATCAGGTGACTAGTTTATCTTAGTAACTGCATTAACTGATTTATCTTTTAGGTTTATATAAATACAACTACAATTATCATGATTTAACAACCATACTTTAAATTCCATTATAAGGAAATTCTATATGACAGCCAGCACCACACTGCTCCCCATCACCGAAATTGCCCGCAAATGCGACATCCCTGAACAATACCTTATTCCTTACGGCCGTGAAGTAGCCAAGGTGGATTTGCAGGTGATTCAGCCGGATGCAAAACAGGGCAAGCTGGTGCTGGTGTCAGCGATTACGCCTACGCCGCTGGGTGAAGGAAAAACGGTTACGACAATCGGGCTGAGTCAGGGGCTGAATTTTATCGGGCAGAAGGCGATTGCCTGTATCCGCCAGCCCAGTCTGGGGCCGGTGTTTGGGGTGAAAGGTGGTGCTGCGGGTGGCGGTAAGGCACAGGTGTTGCCGATGGAGAAGCTTAATCTGCATTTAACCGGTGATATTCATGCGATTACGGCGGCGCATGATCTGGCCTCTGCGGCACTGGATGCACGCTTATACCATGAGGAGCATCTGGGTGAGGAGTTTACGGCGCAAACACAGTTGCCACGGCTGAATATTGATAAAAACCGGATTGTGTGGAAACGGGTCATCGACCATAACGACCGTGCGCTGCGCCGGATTAAGGTGGGTGTGGGCGGTGGTGCTAATGGGGTGGAACGGGAAGACGGGTTTGAGATTTCGGCTGCTTCGGAGCTGATGGCGATTCTGGCTCTGGCTACTGATTTACAGGATATGCGCCAGCGTATCGGGCGGATTATTCTGGCTTATGATACTCAGGGTAATCCGGTTACGGCGGAACAACTGGAGGTAGCCGGCGCGATGACGGTTTTACTGAAAGAGGCAATTAATCCTAATCTGATGCAGACGGCGGAGCAGACGCCGGTGCTGATTCATGCTGGCCCGTTTGCCAATATTGCCCATGGGAATTCTTCGGTGCTGGCAGATAAGGTGGGATTACAGCTAGCCGATTATGTGGTCACTGAAGCTGGTTTTGGTTCGGATATGGGTATGGAGAAGTTTTTTAATATCAAGTATCGCCAGACTGGTGTGGCACCGTCCTGTGTGGTTCTGGTGGCTACGGTGCGCAGTTTGAAATCCAACAGTGGCCGCTTCAATATTAAGCCCGGGCAGGCGTTACCGGCGGAGGTAACGCAATGCAATGTGGAACTGCTGGCAGAAGGCAGTGCCAATCTGGGCTGGCATATCCAGAATGCGAAAAGTTATGGTTTGCCGGTGATTGTGGCGATTAACCGCTTCCCTTACGACCATCAGGAAGAGCTGGATTTTGTTAAACAATATGCTCTGGAACACGGCGCTTGTGCCTGTGAAATCAGTGATGCGTTTACTCAGGGCGGTGCGGGTACGCAAGCGCTGGCACGGCATGTAGTGGCTGCGTGTGCACAGGATAATGCGGTTACTCTGCCGTATGCGGACAGTATGCCGCTGGCGGAAAAGATTCAGACGATGGTGAAAAAATATGGCGCGCGTCAGGCTAATCTGTCTGCACAGGCTGAGCAGAATCTGGCGGAAATCCAGCAACTCAAGCTCGACCATTTGCCTTTGTGTATGGTGAAAACGCCGTTGTCTATCAGTGCCGACCCTAATCTGAAAAATGTGCCTACTGATTTTGATGTTGAAATTACACGTTTGCAGCTATCAGCCGGTGCCGGTTTTATTCGGGTGTATGCTGGTAATGTGATGACGATGCCGGGGCTGGGTACTTTACCTGCTTACCGGCAGATTGATGTTGATGCTGAGGGCAATATTGTCGGCTTGCATTAGTATTGTTTAGGCGCGATTAATACGGACAGGTGTTAATTATCACTGAAAAGGCCACGATGGTTTGTATGCTGTTGTGGCTTTTTTTTGCGGTTTATTGCGGCAGTAGTGCTGGCAGTACGGTTTCAGGCTGGTTTATCTGTGGTGGTATTTTGCTATGCTCGGTTAATAGTGTTGGTGATGTCTGTAAGGATAGCGTTTAATTTTTAGGTATAAATATATAATGATTTTTTGTTATACAAAGTAATTTTGGTGACTTTTATAATCTTTTGTTTATATTTCATTTATTCATTTTACAATTTAGATTTAATAAATTTAAGTTGTAATTATAATTTCAGATAAATTTTATATTTTTACAATATAATTATTGGTTATATGTAATACAAATTTTATATTTGAAATTAAAAATAACAGGTATACATTACACATAATATAATGTATACCTGTTATTATTTTAACCTAAACCATTTAAGCTAAAGGTTGTAATAAGGCATCGAAGGCATCTACAAATTGTTGCAATCCTTCCTGTTGCAGACGGCTGGCCAGTGATTCAAGGTTAATACCCAGTTGCTCGATTTCAATCAGTACGCTTTTGGCCTGTTGTACGTCCTGAGTTAGGGTAGCAGCAGCTTTGCCGTGGTCGATAAAGGCGTTGAGGGTATTGGCTGGTACGGTATTGATGGTATCTGCACCAATGATGTTTTCTATGTAGCAGACATCGGAATAAGCTGGATTTTTGGTGCCGGTGGAAGCCCAGAGCAAGCGCAGTGGTGCGGCCTGCTGCGCAGCCAGATCGGTGAATTCGCGGCTTTGGGTAAATTCCTGCCATTCGGCATAGGCGGTTTTGGCCAGTGCTATGGCGGTTTTGCCCTGTAAAGAGGCTGGCAGGGTGATGTCCAGTGCGCTGTCAATCCGCGACAGGAAAAAGCTGGCTACTACTTGTATGCGGTCAACTGGCAGGTTGTTGGCCAGACGCTGGCGAATACCGGCTGCATGCGCCTGCCATGATTTTTGTAGCTGGGCTTTGGAAAACAGCAAGGTAAGGTTTACGTTGATGCCTTGTGCCACGAGTGTGGTTAGAGCCTGTATGCCGCTATCGGTAGCAGGTATTTTTATCATGACATTGGGGCGGTCAAGCAGTTTCCATAAGCGTTCGGCTTCGGTAACAGTGGCCTGTGTGTCGTCGGCCAGATCGGGAGCGACTTCCAGACTGACAAAGCCGGCTTTACCCTGACTACGCTCATATAAAGGCAGGCAAATATCACATGCAGCCTGTACATCAGCCACGGCTAGCTGTTCGTAACGCTGTTTCGGGGTAAGTGCCTGCTGTTTGAGACGGGCGATATCGCTCTGGTACAGGCTGTCGCCGGCGAAGGCTTTCTGGAAAATGGCCGGATTGGAAGTCACGCCACTGATGCCTGCCTCCAGCATTTGTGCCAGCTCTCCCGACTGAATCAGGCTTCTGGAAAGGTTGTCTAACCAGATTTGCTGTCCCAGTGTGTTGACTTGTGATAATACGGCCATATTATTTCCTTGTGGTAAATATCTGTTAGATATGATTTGTTTAGGTTAATCAATCGATTGAACCGGTTACTCATGGGTTATGGTTTACTCTAACGAGGCTTGGGTATTTTGACAAGTTCCTTAAGCAAACATAATGACTGTTATCAGGTTATAATCAGGTTAAATTTGTTGTGTCTTTGTTTGCTTATTATTGCTGCTGATGGTGCTATGAACGTTCAGGATAAATATTTAGACTGGGGCAAGGAAGTTTTTGCTATTGAAGAGCAGGCTGTACGCGAAGTTGCGGCCAGTCTGGATGAGCATTTTGCCGCGGCTGTGGCCACTATTCTGGATTGCCGCGGGCGGGTGATTATTACCGGTATGGGTAAAAGCGGCCATATCGGGCGTAAGATTGCTGCTTCTATGGCTTCCACTGGTACACCGGCCTATTTTGTTCATCCGGCTGAAGCAGGACATGGCGATCTGGGTATGATTGTTGATGGTGATGTGTTGATTGCTCTGTCCAATTCCGGTGAGAGTGAGGAAATTCTGGCGCTGATACCGGCCATCAAGCGCAAACATGTGCAGCTAATCTGTATCACCGGTAAAGCCAGCTCCAGTATGGCAAGGCATGCGGATATTCATTTGTGCGCCCATGTATCACATGAGGCCTGTCCGTTGGGACTGGCGCCTACATCCAGTACTACTGCGGTGCTGGTACTGGGCGATGCGCTGACGGTTGCGCTGTTGCGGGCACGTCAGTTTACGCCGGAAGATTTTGCCCTGAGCCATCCGGCCGGTAGCTTGGGTAAGCGTTTGTTGTTAACGGTGGCCGATGTGATGCATGGTGGTCAGGATATGCCGCTGGTACAGGAAGATACGCTATTGCGTCAGGCCATTGTGACTATGAGCGAAAAAGGCTTGGGCATGCTGATAGTGGTAGACTGCAACGGGCAGTTAACTGGTTTGTTTACAGATGGCGATTTACGCCGCCTGTTTCAAAGTAACCAGCAGTTGAAAGACTGGGTGATGGCGGACGTGATGGGGCATGCGCCTAAAACCATTACTCAGGAGCGGCTGGCTACGGAGGCTTTGAAAACCATGCAGGCCAATAAGGTAAATGGTCTGGTGGTTATTGATGAGGATAACCGTCCGGTGGGTGCGCTGAATATGCATGATTTATTACAGGCGCGCATTGTTTAGACGGATTGGCAAGTTATTTTAAAGGTATGTTGATGAATGCAATGATGTCTGCTACTGCGCTATTGCAGGCTGCACAGCAAATCAGGCTGTTTATTATGGATGTAGACGGGGTGCTGACTGATGGCCGTATCTTTATCCGTGATAATGGCGAGGAAATCAAGGCATTCCATACGCTGGACGGGCATGGGCTGAAAATGATGCACCGGCACGGTATCCAGACGGCAATTATTACCGGACGTGATGCGCCCTCTGTTGGAATTCGTGTTCAGCAGCTCGGTATTCATCATTACTTTAAAGGTATTACGGATAAGCGTAGTTGTTATCAGCAACTGCTCCAGCAACTGGAGCTGGGTGAACAGCAATGTGCTTATATCGGTGATGATGTGGTGGATTTACCGGTGATGAAGCATTGTGGGCTGGCGGTAGCCGTACCCAATGCGCATGAGCTGGTATTACGGCATGCTGATTATGTTACCCGTGCACCGGGCGGTGCCGGTGCGGTACGTGAGGTATGTGATTTGCTACTGGATGCACAAGGTTTTCTGGCTGCTGAGATGGCGGAGTATCTGGCATGAGTGTGTTACGCAGTCGCAGTAACTGGGCGTTCCCGCTGATTCTGGCGGTGGCGCTTGGTGGTATCAGCTTCTGGCTCGACCGCATTACTGAAGTGAAAATGGTGGAAGTTCCGCTGAATCCGAAAGAACCGAAATATGAGATTAGTACGATTAACGGTGAACGCTTTGATGAGCACGGGCAGTTGAGTGAAACTATCCATGCAACTGCTGCACGGCAGTTTCCACAGCAGACAGTTATCTATATCGATAATCTTGATATGAGTCTGTATAAAAACGGCGCAGAACTGTATCGTGTTAAGGCCACTACTGGCCAGTATTATACTGACAGCCGTAAGGTGGATTTGCTTGGGCAGGTAATGTGGCACAAGAAGTCGGTAGGCGATGAGCCGGAAGGCCAGCTGCAAACCAGTGTTTTACATGTAGATACACAAACTCAGGTGATTAAAACGGATGCACCGGTCACATACCAGTATGGTATGTCACGTGGTACATCGCAAGGTTTTGAATATGACAAACAGCGCGGTTTTCTGAATTTACCCGCGCGTGTAAAGGCTATTATTTATGATCCGCATTCGCACTAATGGTAAAGTTTTAGCAGCTATGTTGCTGCTTGCTGGCAGCGTGCATGCATGGGCACTGGACAGTGACCGGCAGCAACCGATTCAGATTGAGGCAGATCAGGGTTCACTGGACAAACAGAATCAGACAACGGTGTTTACTGGTAATGTTAAAATGCGGCAGGGTACTATGTATATGAATGCTGCCCGTGTGACTGCACATAAGGATAATGCCGGCAACCAGACCATTATTGCTGATGGCAAACCGGCTACGTTTGGCCAGCAACTGGAAAAAGACGGTATGGTGTTTGGTCAGGGTGATAATGTGCACTATGAAAGCCAGAGTGGTATTGTTACTATTACTGGTAATGCTCAGGTAAACCGCGGTGGCGATATGGCACGTGGTGCTGTGATTATCTATAACACCAATACTGAAGTTTATACGGTTAAGAGCGCGCCTAAAGGGCGGGTACATGTCATCATCCAACCGCAACAGAAAAAGAAATAAGCCAAGTTCATGAATATAACGCCAACTGTGCCGCAAAGCCAGCTACGTGTCAGCGGTCTGCAAAAAAGTTTTAAACAGCGTCAGGTAGTCAATGATGTTGCTCTGGAAGTGAATAGTGGTGAGGTAATCGGTTTACTTGGTCCGAATGGCGCAGGTAAAACCACCAGCTTCTATATGATTGTGGGGCTGATTGCTGCCGATGGCGGCTGTATTAAGCTGGATGATCAGGACATTACTCACCGTCCGATTTATGAACGCGCACGTCTTGGCTTGGGCTATCTGCCACAGGAAGCGTCAATTTTCCGTAAAATGACGGTAGCCCAGAACATCAATGCTATTCTGGAAATCAGCTATCCGCCGGAAAAACGTGCTGAACAGCTGGAATTGCTGCTGGCTGACCTGCATATCGAACATTTACGCAATAATACTGCGCGCTCTCTGTCTGGTGGTGAACGCCGCCGTGCCGAGATTGCGCGGGTGCTGGCGATGAATCCGCGCTTTATTCTGCTGGATGAACCTTTTGCCGGGGTGGATCCGATTGCGCTGATTGACATTCAAAATCTGATCTCATTCCTGAAACAACGCGGTATCGGCACGCTGATTACAGATCATAATGTACGTGAAACGCTGCGTATCTGTGACCGTGCCTATATTATTAATCAGGGTAGTGTACTGGCTTCCGGTGTACCGGAAGAACTGGTTAATAATGAACAGGTACGCGCTGTTTATCTGGGTGAGCATTTCGAATATTAAGTGCGTATGCAAAAGCCTGCTACTCATCTCAAACTCAATCTTTCAACACGCCTTAGTGCCAAGCTGCAACAATCGTTACAGGTATTGCAGCTATCCACACTGGAATTACAGGAACTGGTTTCTGGCTGGCTGGCCGATAATCCTTTTCTCGAAGAAGTTGAAAATACAGCTGAGGATGCTGCGGCTTTCGCCCAGTATGTGCAGCCACCACAGCATGGGATGATTCAAGGCGAAAGCGATGTCTGGGACACGCTGGCCGATGACCCTGATATGTATGCCTTACTGCGCCGGCAGGTATGTGAATACGACTTGGATGATGCTACGGAGACTCTGGTTTATTTTCTGATTGATAATCTAAATGAACAAGGGTATCTGGATGGCAGTTTAACCGATCTGGTAGAAAATGCGCCGCTGGAGTGGCGACTGGATGAAACCGAGCTGGCTCAAGCTTTGACTATTCTGCAACAGTTTGAACCAACCGGCGTTGGTGCACGTAATTTACAGGAATCACTGTTATTGCAACTGGATAATCTGTCACCTGCATCAGCTACAATTAGTGATGAAATTCATAGCTGTGCACGCTTACTGATTAGTGAACATTTTGGTCAGTGGCTCAGCACCCACCAGTTCAAGCAATTGTGCCGGAAACTGCCGCAATTTTCAGCTACCACTCTTGAGGCTGCCTGTAAACTGATTGGCACTCTGAATCCTTTTCCCTGTTATGGCTTACCCGATCGCAACGGCATTCTGGCTATCCGTCCTGATCTGGAAGTATATGCCGATAACAGCGGCTGCTGGCAAATCCGTATTCTGCGCGATGCTTTTCCACAATTGAGAATAGAAAGTGGTGTAGAAGAGTGGTTACAGCAGGAGGACACGGAAATGGATGCAATGTGCAAAAGCAAATGGCAGGAAGCGCAAACCTGTCTTCACAGCTTAGAGATGCGTAAAACCACTTTGCAACGTCTGGGGGAGTGGATTTTGCAGCAACAGCAGGATTTTTTCAGTTTTGGTTCGTTGGCATTGGCGCCTTTAACCATCAAGGAAACAGCTCAGGCGCTGGAACTGGCAGAAAGCACTATTTCACGCGCCATTAATCAGAAATACCTGACTTGTTCACAAGGTGTTTTTCCTCTGCGCTACTTTTTTAGCCAGTCTGTTGCAGCTATGGATGATGGTACGGGCAACAGCCAGACGGCAATCAAATCGCTACTGCAAAGTATGATTAACGAAGAAGATCCGCAACACCCCTACTCTGATGCTTATCTGGTCAGCCAACTGGCCAAGCAGGGCATCAATCTGGCACGGCGCACGGTAGCAAAATATCGTGAGGCCTTGAAAATTCCACCGGCGCACCAACGTAAAGTACAATATAACAATCATTAATTTTCAGTTAGCTTATACAAAATTTATCCTGTTTTCGAAAAAACCTTTAAAAAAGGAGTTAGGCTATGAATCTGAAATTTGTCGGACAGAATCTTGATGTTACCGCAGCCTTAAAGGACTATACCTTGAGTAAGCTGGAACGCATTATTCGGCATGTAGATCAGGTAATCAGTGCAACTGTTACTTTTTCAGTTTTAAAAGTTCAGAAAAAAGCGGAAATTAATTTACATTTATCTGGCAAAGACATTCATATTGACTGTGTTGATAATGATATGTATGCGGCGATTGACTGTTTGATGGATAAGCTGGATCGGGCAGTAATTAAATACAAGGAAAAAAAGCAACCTTCACACCAGACACCCGAGATATTGACGGATATTGTAACTGAAACTGAATAATCGATAGGTATCTTAATTATACTCATATAAATGCCTTTGCGTTTCTGAATGCAGTTTTTCTGCTAAATTGGTTCGCTACAGGTATATAATTAATATGGAAATAATACTTTGTTTGCTATTAAATGGTTTACTAGCAATACAAATATGATTTGATACATAAATAATCTATTACATTTGAAAGAGGCATTGACATGAAATCAAGTATGAAAACTTTGGTATTAGTAGCCGCAATAGCTGCATCCCTCTCTGCCTGTGCAGACATGACGCCAGCTCAGCGCAATACTGCCGCAGGTGTTGTGGTGGGCGGTGTGGCTGGTAATCTGCTTGGTAAGGATACGGGTGCTACTTTAGGTGGCGCTGCACTGGGTGGCGTTATTGGCAGCCAGATTAAATAATCAAGCCGTTAGATGTCAAAAGCCTGCGATTAATCGCAGGCTTTTTTTATGATTGCCTAATGGTACGAAATTATTCAGCTTCTGGCAGCTCAATTTTGCTGATGCGCACGCGTTCCAGACGATGGCCATCCTTGCTCAATACTTCAAAGCGGTAACCGGCATAATCAATGGTATCACCCACATCAGGAATATCCTGCATTTCCTCCATGATTAATCCAGCTACAGTATGATATTCAGCATCTTCCGGCAATGTAGGCAAAGACAGATGCTGGGCCAGAATGGCATATTCCAGACTGCCATCTACGGTAACACTGTTGTCAGCATTTTGCTGGATACTGGGGGCATCTGCGCGCTCATACTCTTCTGGGAAATCGCCGGCAATGGTTTCCATCAAATCTTTCATGCTTACGAGCCCGAGTACAGCACCAAATTCATCCACAACCAAGGCAATATCCGCACTGCGTGAACGGAACAATTCCATGGCATCAAGCACGGTACTGCTGTCTGGTAAAACCAGCGGCTGCCGTAAAGCAGCCTGAATATTTAACGATTCGCCCCTTAAAAGTTGGTTTAACAGGTCTTTTTTATTAACAAATCCCAAAGGTTCATCAATACCGGCCTTGCCTACTACTACCAGTCGGGAAAAGGGCGTATTTTGTAACTGCTGGTGCTGCTGTTGACGTGGTTGCGATAAATCCAGCCGTTCAATGTCGCTGCGTGGTGTCATTACACCCATTATCGGCCGTTCTGCCAGCGTCAACACACTACGTATCATGGATTTTTCATTCTCTTCAAAATGCTCATCATCTTCAGCTTGCGTACCATTCTTAGCCAGTTCCTTTTCACGCAATCCCATCATACCCAGTACACTGTCTGCGGTACGATACCGCCATGAACGGCCAATCATGTCGTTGCGACGGCTATTGCGTGTAGAAATCTGGTTAAAAATTTCAATCAGAATTGAAAAGGCAATCGCAGCATACAGATAGCCCTTAGGTATGGCAAAGTGCAACCCTTCGGCAATCAGGCTGAATCCAATCATCAGCAAAAAACCCAGACACAGCATCACTACCGTAGGATGTCGGCTCACAAACTCAGTTAGTGGCCCGCTAGCCCAAATCATCACTGCCATAGCTATAATCACTGCCAGCATTGCTACTGTAATATGTTGCACCATGGCCACTGCAGTAATCACTGAATCAAGTGAAAATACCGCATCCAGCACCACAATTTGCAATACCACACTCCAGAAACTGGCATATACAGTTACATTGGTAATGGAGGCCATGGCAGTATGGCCTTCAAGACGCTCATGTAATTCAGTGGTGGCCTTATAGAGCAAGAACAGCCCGCCACCAAACATAATCAGGTCCTTAACCGAAATGGCAAAACCATTGATATGCACAAACGGCTTGGTTAGAGTAATAATAAAAGACATCAGTGCCAGCATGACAATGCGAATCAGCACTGCCAGAGTTAGGCCGGCTATACGGGCATGATCGCGCTGTTTCGGACTGGCCTTATTGGCCAGAATGGCCACAAATACGAGATTGTCTATACCCAGAACGATTTCCAGAATCACCAGAGTAATCAGCCCTGCCCATGTGGCCGGTTCTCCCAACCAGCTAAAATCCATTTTCTTTTCCTATGCGTTAAACAGAAACAGGCAGCTTGCTACGCGAGCAAAGCTGCCTGAAATCAGAGAAAAACACGTCTACATGCACAATACAACTGCCCGAGACCTCGTCTTTCATCTGAACGTTTCCTTGAAATAAACTTCTATCAAGTTTAGCAGTATGAAGCAAAAAATCAAGTGTCGTGCGTTAAAACCTGCGTTAACATGCGTTGCTGAACCCGGATTGTGCGCAAAAACATGGTATGCTACTACCTTGTTATCTTTTTTTGTTACTCATGAATCTGTTCCGTCACGCCTGCTTTTATACTACCGTTAATCACCTGAAAGACCTGCCGGCAACAACCGCAGAAATTGCTTTTGTAGGCCGCAGTAATGCAGGTAAATCAAGTGCCATTAATACCCTGACCAGCCACACCCGTCTGGCCTATGTATCCAAAACACCCGGTCGTACACAGCATATTAATTTTTTCGAACTGACCAATGGCGGCTTTATGGTAGATTTACCCGGTTATGGTTATGCACAGGTACCGGAAGCAATACGCCGACACTGGGTAACTTTACTGGGCGATTATCTGCAAACGAGAGCACAGCTAATCGGGTTGATTCTGATTATGGATGCACGCCATCCGCTCAAAGAGCTGGACAGGCAGATGCTGGATTTTTTCGCGGTAACCAATCGACCCGTTCACATTCTGCTATCTAAAGCGGACAAATTATCCAAAAACGAGCAAATTAAAACGCTGGCCAACGTCAAAAAAGCACTTCAGCCATATTTTGCCCGCCAGCAAGTAACAGTACAGCTATTCTCCAGCTTGAAAAAACAAGGTATAGACGAAGTCAATCAGATTGTAGCTAACTGGTTTGCCCAACACGCTGCCCTGCCAGTAGCAGAAACAAATGAACAGAAAACCGCCGATTAATTTCCAGTTATAGCAGAAATTTATTATCACTGGCCTGACTGGTTACCAGACTACATATTAAAATCACGGTTGATTTTGAGGCAAATAGTATTGTGCAAATGGCGGGACACACTAGCCTGTAGCCAGAATGTGAAAAAACCGGATAAAGACAATAACTTTATCCGGCAACTGAGTAGGGCTTAATTTTTATCCTTCTGCCGATTCCTGTTTCTGCCCGGCGTAAATTTAGGCAACAAAAAATGCATACTTAAGCCTTTGGGCTGTTGATTATCCGCATAAATCTTGCCATGGTGACGATCAACAATATGTTTGGTTAATGCCAGACCTAAACCAGTACCCGGTTTATTGGCACTGCTGTCTGCCCGATAAAAGGCCGTAAAAATGTGCGGCAACTGATTTTCTGCCACACCGGGGCCATTATCACTGATATCGACCTGCCATTGCTGCTTGCCACCTTCATGCAGATGAATTCTGATTTCACTGCCATCAGGACTATAATTAATCGCATTTCGCACTACATTGTCAAAAGCGCGATACAAATAGCTTTCGTTAGCCTTTACCATCGCTGTTTCAGGAATGTCACATTGCCATGATAAAGTTTGGTGGTGCTGCATAGCCACTGCCTGATTGTCTTCAACAATCTGCTTAATTACCGGCACCAATGCCAGCGGTTCCAGCGTAATTGGCAAATCAGAAGTTTCCAGCCGCGACAGGGTAAGCAATTCCCCTACCAGTAAATCCATGCGTCCCAGTTCGCTTTCCAGACGTTGTAGGTGCTGTTCCTGCTTTTGCGGTTGCACATGAATCAATCCAATAATGGCCTGCATACGTGCCAGTGGTGAACGCATTTCATGAGAAACGTGATGCAATAAATGACGCTCTTTTTCAACCAGTTTCTGCAATTTATCTGCCATATTGTCGAACTGTACAGCCAGAGAATACAGCTCATCACGTCGTTCTGATAGTTGATGGGATACGCGAGTCTGTAAATTTCCATGTGCCAAGCGATCCATACCTCGCCACAGAACACGAATAGGCTGAGTAATATTGTTGGCCAGAATATAGGCGGTGAGTAAACCAACAATAATAATAAAACTGAGAATAATAAATTCATGCCAGACTGGTGCAATCGGCAGGCCGGGAATAAAAAACGGGCTTGGCGGACGAGGGGTACGCTCATGATTCCAGCCACGAATCATAAACAGGTATTCTTCACCAAGTGAATTATAGGAAATCTGCACCAGTTTTGAGTTTGGATGTGACAGGGCAAATTCATGCGCCTTATCTATGTCTTCAGGGTCAATAGGACGCCCAAGAATGTCGTTCTTATTGTCACCGGTAATTACATACAGATTTTCACCACCAGGACTATTACCCCATTCCATTAACTGTTCTCGTATACCGGCATCGCCACGTGCCTGAAACGCATTCATGGTACTGCTAAGCAGGTTTTCTTCAAAGTTACGCTGCTGCTTGAAGCGGGTTTCAGCCAACGTGTTTTGCACCAGCCAGAAAGAAGAGCTGGCCACAAAAATGGCACAAACAATCACTGCGCAAAACGTAGCAAATATACGGGGAAACAGTTTCATATATTAGAACAGGCTGTTTACCAACAGCCTGTATTCTGGTTCAATTTTTAACAAACAAATAACCCAGACCACGTACGGTCTGAATCAGACTGGCATTGCCAAGCTTATGCCTAATACTTGAAATATGAACGTCAATACTGCGGTCAAATTTAGCCAGTTTGCGTTCCAATGCTTCCAGTGACAGGGTTTCCTTGCTTACTACCTGTCCGGCATGGCGCATCAGTACTTCAAGCAGATTGAATTCCGTACTGGTCAGCTCGAGAGGTTCTTCCTCGATGGTAACCTGACGCTTGGCTGGATACAGTACTACACCACTGGCTGCAATACTGTTCGGAATACCATTCTGGTCACTGTCGTGACTCTGGTGCGTACGGCGCAAAATCGCATTAATGCGTGCCAGCAGCTCACGTGGCTGACAAGGTTTCGGTACATAATCGTCCGCGCCCATTTCCAGACCAATAATGCGATCAATATCGTCACCTTTGGCTGTCAGCATAATAATCGGTATCTTGCTTTGTACCCGTACGGTTTTCAAAACATCCAGACCGTTCATTTTCGGCATCATGGAATCCAGCACCACCACGTTATACTGACCAGTTAAAATTTCTTTAACACCGGCTTCGCCATCGGCGACACGACTCACTTCCAGCCCTTCTGCTGTCAGATATTCAGTGAGTAATTCAGTCAACAAGTTATCGTCATCAATTAATAATACACGATTCATATCATCCTCCTAAATGTAAGTGCACAGTCTGTATACACTACAAACGCATTTACTTTATTTACACTTTGTATCTTAACATGTAGGTTGAAATTATCTTTACAGTGGCAAGTCTTTTGCTCACTTTTTCATTAAAAACCACTATGTTAAATATCTGTCTAAACCCTATAAGCAATTCATTTTCTGAGCGCTTTGCTGCTGATATTTCAGGCAATCCTGTTGTAACTGTGGTATCACTGCCACTGCCTGAGGCTGCTGTCTGATTCTGCTTATAAAATTAGGAACTAATCTCGGATAATAATGACTTACCTGACTAAACCACTGCTGTGCAGCTTCATTCTGATGCTCCTGCTGTAAGTAAAGGCCACGCATAAAAGTGTTGCTGTAAGGCCGATACCGGCCAGAGAGCAATGCAGCCTGTTTACCCCACATAGGTAAAAAAGAATCAGTAACATTAAGTTTTTCGATAATAGCCATGTCAATATAATAACGCATAAAATACATTCGCTTACGCAAATCTTGCATACGACTCATTTGTTCTACCTGTGGCAGGTCACGATTAGCACGGACTTTTAAAAAACGTTGATAGGACAACATCTGCCACAACATCAATGTCATAAACAGCAATGCTAATATAGCCCAAAACTGGTTTGCCTGAGCGGAAGCTGGCCGGGCAGATTGTGTCTGCTGAGCCTGTGATAGCGGTGTCAATGCAATAAACAGTATAAAAACAGCAAGAAAATAGCTATACCACAACGGATATTCCAGCATACTGTGGCATAAAGACACCAGAATCATACTCACCAGCACAATCGAGGCTGGATTAAATCCCTTGTGCAAATGTGGCCAGATTGCCCAGATAAAACAGATAGTAGCAATTAAAAATCCGATGATTCCTGTTTCCGCCAGTAATTGTAGTACCAGATTATGACAATGCGTAAACAGTACTGTATTTTCATACTGGCGAAATCCATTCGGATAAATATCAGCAATGGCAAAGCCCTGATAAGCATAACTGCCCCAGCCATAGCCAAACCAGGGTGCACTTTTGAATATCAGCCACGCTTTATGCCATTCCATTTGGCGTCCAGACTGTGCAAATCCACCCTGCTCCAGCCGCGCTGTACCAGACTGGAAATTGATATGCAACAACATTTCAAACAAAGGACTCAATATCAGCTGAAACAGCAGTACCAGTCCGATAGCTGTGGCCAGCATCAGTAACAAACGATTTGCTGCGGCACCGGCACGCCAGCGCCAGAAAAAAAGTGACAGCCCAATAACCAGCACATACACAATAATCGTACGTGAACCAATCAGCCCCATCACACCGGTAAACCAGATTAATAATGGCCATACCAACCAGCTAGGTAGACGCCGCTGTTGCCACAGAAAACACAAGGCCAGCACACCCCACATCAGGTAATGCCCCAGATGATTGCGCTGTGCCAACTGTCCGTAGATGTAATGATTACCCGGGCCGCGCAATACACCCGGTATCCAGCCAGTCACACCGGTAAACTGCATCACACATACCAGCGATTGCAACAATATCCCCAGTACCAGAGCCATGGCCAGAATCGTTACCACCTGAGTCTGACCAATGCGAATCACCCAGTCGCGTGCAGCCCAGGCCAGCATAGCAAGCACCACAAACACCAGCGCCGTCAGGTCAGACTGGCTGGCATAAGGAAGGTGCATTAGTCGTGCCTGTAGCACCAGCAGAGCGGCAAGCAATAATAGCCCGATACTGGTAGCAGGAAGGGAAAACCGTGTTTTGCGTGTCAGCACTGTTAGCCCGGCCAGACAGAGTGCAAAAAATAATGTTCCTGCTTCCAGATAGAAACTTGACAGCGTACCAACACGCCAGCTCGACATAAATGGCACGATGCATAAAGTCAGCATCCCCAGCCACCAGATCAGAGTGGATGAGCGGTAAATATTTGGACACGAATCAATTTGCGACTGATTCATATAATTCTCCAACGAACAATGTCGTCAACTGGCTTAGTATTTATAAACAGGCTGCCTGAAAATTTTCAGGCAGCCTGTTTATTTCAGTATAAAGTAATAAAAAATTTATTGTCTCCGCGACTGGACAGATAAAGCTGTCTCTTTCCTGTTACCACCCAGGCAGCGACATACCAGAATCCCAACCTCATAAAGCAGTATCAGCGGAATGGCCAGCAAGGTTTGTGACAAAACATCCGGCGGCGTTACCACAGCTGCCACTACAAAAGCCCCTACTACGACATAAGCACGGGCTTTTCTTAACTGCATAACTGATACCAACCCAATTCTGTTTAGCAGAATCACCAATACCGGTACCTCAAATGTTACACCAAATGCCACAAACATACCCAGAATAAAGGACAAATACTTATCAATATCGGTCGCCATACTGACCCCGACAGGGGTAATACCAGTAAGAAAACGGAAGATAACCGGAAAAACCAGATAGTAGGCAAATGCCATTCCCAGCGCAAACAACAATACACTGGCAATTAACAGTGGCAAAATCAAGCGTTTTTCATGTCTGTACAGGCCTGGTGCAACAAAAGCCCAGATTTGATACAGCGTATGCGGCAACGTCAGCAAAAATGCCGCCATCAATGTTACTTTTAACGGTACAAAAAATGGCGCAATTACCTCGGTGGCAATCATATGCTGCCCGGCTGGTAAGTTCACCATTAACGGCTCAGCCACAAAAGTATAAATTTTCTGCGCAAAAGGCACCATAAGCGCAAAACACAGCAACAGAATACCCAGAATCCACATCAAGCGGCGACGCAATTCCAGCAGGTGATCAATTAGCGTCAATTCAGTATTTTCATCAACCGGCATCACAATCATTCATCCATCAATGTCGGCGCACGCGCAATTTCGGGGTTATGCTACGCCGTGGCCGCATATCCCGCCGGCGCTGTAAAGCCTGCCGGCGTAAGGAAACCCGATGCAGCAATGGTGCTTCTGCTACCGCTGCGCGACAGTTATGCAACGGTTGTGGTAATACGGACACACTGTCTGTATCCATCTGTTGTTCATCTTCGGCCAGCTGGCGCCTGAGCGTATCCACCTCACCACGAATACCGCGCACATTGGTGTTAATATCCTGCTCAAACGAACGGGCGGTCGCCTCAATACTGTCACGTGCCTGCCTGAATTCAGCCACCCCTGCCTGCTGGCTCAGCTCGGTTTTAACATTACTAATGAAATTCTGAATACGCCCAACCCACAGACCAGCGCTGCGCGCTACCTTGGGCAGCCGTTCCGGCCCGAGTACCACCAGTGCTACCACGGCAATCAGTAAAATTTCACCAAAACCCAAGCCAAACATAACCGTCTTCTATGCTTTATTGTCATCTTTATCGTGTTCGATTACAGCATCCTTTTTTGCATTTTCCTGATCACTTTCATTCAGTCCTTGCTTAAAATCACGTACTGCACCGCCCACATCCTTACCAAGAGTGCGTAACTTTTTGGTACCGAAAATCAGTACCACAATCAGCAATACCACTACCCAATGCCAAATTGAAAAGCTGCCCATAATACTATCCTTTACTTCAACTGCCAAAAAAAAACATGCGCCCGCCATTTATTTACAGCAGCGCATATTTAAAATACGTTGTAATTACTGCGGCTGACGACTGGCTTTTTCTGTCAATCCAGAAATATGTTGTCGCTGCTGCAATTCCTGCAATACATCCTCAACCCGTATCTGATGATAAGTCAGCAACACCATGGTATGAAACCAAACATCAGCCACTTCCTTAACCAGATGCTGCCTGTCGCCATCCTTGGATGCCATCAGCACTTCACCTGCCTCTTCAATGACTTTTTTCAGAATTTTATCTTCACCGCTTTGCAACAACTGCGCAACATAAGAAGTTTGCGGTGAAGCCTGACGTCTGGCGTCAAGCACATCAGCCAGCTCACTTAATACCATCGCTACATCTACTGCTTCTGGCGTCTGTGTCATCCTGTTCTCTTTTTAATCATTATCCGTCTGCCTTTGAGCAGAACGGATATATTTCATTTTCATCTTTGATAACCGGTTCAGTACTTGGCCAGTTACCATTCTGGTAAATCCGATAAAAGCAACTGGCGTGTCCAGTATGGCAGGCAATACCTCCGTGCTGTTCAACCATTAGCACCAAAGCATCACCATCACAATCCAGACGCAGTTCATATACTTTTTGCGTATGGCCAGACTGTTCGCCCTTCATCCACTGCTGCTGCCGCGAACGGCTATAATAATGAGCGAAGCCCGTAGCTATCGTCTGGCGCAAGGCCTCTGCATTCATCCATGCTACCATCAGCACACGCAAAGTATGTCTGTCCTGCACTACTGCACAAACCAGACCATTATCATCCCACTTTACCGCATCCAGCGTATTCACCACAGCAATTGTCCTTATTTTCAGGTAAACATACAACCACCATCAAGCCTGAACTATACACGCATTTCAATACCTGCATGTTTCATAGCCATTTTGGCATCCTGAATACGCACTTCACCGAAGTGAAAAATACTGGCCGCCAGCACGGCATCAGCATGACCTACCAGCACACCTTCAATCAGATGCTCAATATTGCCCACACCACCGGATGCAATTACCGGTACGCTAACAGCATCACTTACAGCTCGGGTAAGAGGTAAATTGAAACCGGCTTTGGTACCATCACGATCCATACTGGTTAACAGAATCTCACCAGCCCCACGCAATGCCATCTCCCGTGCCCAGACTACCGCATCCAAACCAGTCTGCCTGCGCCCGCCATGAGTGAAAACCTCCCAGCGCGTATTTTCAGCATTTACAGCCTTGGCATCTACCGCCACAACAATTGCCTGATTGCCAAAAAATGCACTGGCTTCGTTAACCAGTTCCGGATTTGTCACTGCGGCCGTATTAATCGATACTTTATCTGCACCCGCATTGAGCAGTCGGCGTACATCTTCAATACTGCGCACCCCACCGCCCACGGTCAGCGGAATAAACACCCGGCTGGCCACTGCCTCAATAACATGTAAAATCGTATCACGATTATCTGAACTGGCTGTAATATCCAGAAAAGTAAGTTCGTCTGCACCTTCATCATTATAGCGCTGGGCTATTTCCACAGGATTACCGGCATCGCGCAGGGAAACAAAATTAACGCCTTTCACTACACGTCCATTATCAACATCCAGACAGGGAATAATGCGTTTGGCTAAAGCCATGATACTATCTTTCTCAGCTATGCAATAGCAATAATTATTTCAGCAAATGCTCAACCAAAGCAGGTATATTCAGCTGTAAATAATAGTAGGCAACACCTGCCATGATCGAATAAATCACAGCACTTACGTTACTGAGGCAAACAATATCAAATAGCCACATAGCAATAAACACATAAATCCACTGCATAATCCATCCCACTAACCAGACATTGTTCACATCAGGCCAGGCATGTTGCATAATGCAATCTACCCCCATCATAATAATAATAAATATACTGGCCTCAAAAAAATTCTGCCGTGAGCGATTCATCCCCAGAAATAACCATAACGCCAACATCAGCGAACCAAATATATTAACCACAACACTACCTCCCTAATTACTATCTTGTTATTGTTAAATAAATCACACCATCTTCCAACATTCCCAGCTATCAAAATCATTATTAACAACATTTTTAGCCAGAATCAGATTATCTGATGCCTTACTGTATGCATAAGCGCCAGAAACTAATATTTGCCCTGATCAGCCATGCGCTGAGCTGCTGCCAGATCAAGTGAACCTTCATAAATAGCTCGCCCGACAATAGCACCGGCCACCCCCTGCCCGGCTACCGCGCATAGCGCTTCTACATCTGCCATATTGGTTACACCACCGGATGCAATCACGGGCACAGAAGCCTCTCTGGCTAGCTTCACTGTAGCATCTATATTAACGCCGCCCATCATGCCATCACGACCAATATCAGTATAGATAATACTGTTAACACCGTCATCTACAAACTGTTTAGCCAGTTCAGTCACATGAAAATCAGTCACCGTTGCCCAGCCATCAATCGCAACCATGCCATCTTTAGCATCCAGTCCGACAATAATCTGCCCCGGAAAGGCAGCACATGCCTGCCGGACAAACTGTGGATTCTTTACCGCAGCAGTGCCGATAATGACGTAACTCAGTCCCAGCTGTAAATATCGTTCAATAGTATGCAAATCACGAATACCACCTCCGAGCTGTACCGGCACATTATCTGCCACTTGCTCCAGTATAGATTTGATAGAAATCATATTTTCCGGTTTTCCGGCAAAAGCACCATCCAGATCCACCAGATGCAAACGGCGTGCTCCCTGCTGACACCAGTGCACGGCCATCTCTGCCGGTTCATCAGAAAATACCGTGGCCTTGTCCATCAGCCCCTGTTGCAGGCGCACACACTGTCCACCTTTTAAATCAATTGCAGGAATCAATAACATATCAAATTCGCATTACACTTACGAGTTAAACACAGCTACCATTAAATTAAAGCGTTCCATCCCAGCGCAAGAAATTACCCAGTAACTGCAAACCGGCCACATGACTTTTCTCAGTATGAAACTGTGTGGCAAAAACATTATCTTTACCCACTATACAGGCAAAATCATTGCCATATTCTGCCTTCCCCATAACAATGGACGAATCTTGCGGCAACAGATAATAGCTATGAACAAAATAAAACCACTCATCCTGTGCCACACCGTCAAACAAAGGGTGATTTTGAGTCTGATGTACACGATTCCAGCCCATATGAGGTATTTTCAGCGGTCTTCCATCTGCACTTAAAACAGTCTGAAAACGCGGTACAGTTCCCTGAAACCAGCCTAATCCGGCAGTATCACCTTCCTCACTGAATTCAAATAGCAATTGGGCACCAACACAAATACCAAAAAACGGTTTACGCCGTAAGCCATCTGTAAGCGCCTCTGCCAGCCCGCTTTGCTGCAATGCAGCCATACAGTCCGGCATGGCACCCTGACCGGGGAAAATAATTTTATCTGCCGTGTATATTTCATCCGGTTCGGCCGTCAGAATAATTTCAGCCGGCATCTGCTGTAACTGACTGGCTGCCTGTACTGATTGCAGAACGGAATGCAAATTACCCATACCATAATTGACAATGGCTACTTTCATCTTCACATCTTTATTTTTATTAAAATCAACCGAGCCTATATTGAATAAAATTTACCATAAATCCAAATACAATCAAATGGCTACTTGCAAAGAAATTGTCCATTCCTACCATCAATCATACCAATTAATCCAACACCGGCCACACTGGTTTTATCATTCGACTGACAGTTTCATTCATCTTTATCAAGCACACCTAAAGCACCAGCCACCTAATTAGTAATGACTCCAGAACCGGCAAAAAACCAGTATTACAGTCATCAGATTTTACAGGAAAACATTATCAAAAATAAACAAATAAATATATAAATAAAAATATTATTTATATATGTTAATTATAATCAACTTTCTCATTGCGACAACTCACATATTCACCGTCATTACACATATAAAAATCAACAGCAATATCAAAAATATAATCACCAGAAGCACAAATAAAACTATCCGTTAATGTACACACATTAACGGATAGACTATTCACTCAATAACATTAAGCAGTCAGCGTACCTTTGGTAGACGGCATCACCCCTGCCATGCGCTCATCCGCAGCTACTGCCATCCGCAGCGCACGGCCAAATGCCTTGAAAATCGTTTCAGCCTGATGATGCGCATTCACACCACGCAAATTATCAATATGCAGCGTCATCATCGCATGATTCACCAAACCATGAAAAAACTCACTGAACAAATCAACATCAAAGCGTCCGATTAAAGCACGGGAAAACTCAACGTTATACACCAGCCCCGGCCGGCCGGATAAATCCAGTACTACCCGGCTTAACGACTCATCCAGCGGTACATAACTGTGACCATAACGCGTAATCCCGCACTTATCCCCCAAAGCCTGTTTCAACGCCTGCCCCAGCGCAATGCCTATATCCTCAACTGTATGATGGTCATCGATATGCACATCTCCGCGACAGCGGATATCCAGATCAATCAGCCCATGGCGGGCAATCTGATCCAGCATATGTTCCAGAAAGGGTACCCCAGTATCAAAATTCCCCACGCCAGTGCCATCCAGATTAATACTTATCTGTATTTTTGTTTCGCTGGTGTTACGTGTAATCTTCGCAGTTCGCATGCAATTATCCATTCACAAAATCATTTATATGCCTATTAGCTCAACTTGCCAGCAGTATTCCTCCGTTTACAGGCACAATCTATACTAACTCCTGTTTACCAACAAGGCCGCCTAATCATTTTCATCATATAATCTTAAAAACAGCGCCATTACCAGACATAACATTATCCGACAATTCACCCTTGCTTTCGACCAGCTTGACTACATATTAATTAATAATTATTTAATTTCATTCAGCGTAATCATGAGTCAAACCAGCCATTATCAGCTTGAACAAATAGACAACACAGCCCTGCAACGCCTGTGTGGTGCACTAGACCAGCACATTACCAGTCTGGGCAAAGCCCTGAATCTTGAAATTACCCGCCGTTTCGACCATTTCACCTTAACTGGAAAACAAATCAGCCAGGGAATCAAAGCACTGGAAAATCTGGCCAGTATCGCACGGGAGCGCGATCTGAACGATAGCGACATCCAACTGGCCGCAGTAGAAGCCAAAACCAGCACTCATCAAGATACAGAACATCACGAGCCCAAAGTCTGGACATTACGCACCCGCCGCGGCAATATCGGTGGCCGTACGCCACGCCAGAACGGCTATATACAGGCATTGTTAAAACATGATGTGGTATTTGGTCTGGGTCCTGCCGGTACCGGCAAAACCTATCTGGCCGTGGCCGCGGCCGTAGATGCCATCGAAAAACATCAGGTAGAACGCATCGTACTGGTACGCCCTGCCGTAGAAGCCGGCGAAAAACTGGGCTTTCTGCCCGGTGATCTGGCACAGAAAGTCGACCCATATCTGCGCCCCCTGTATGATGCCCTCTACGACCTGATGGGTTTTGACCGCGTCACCAAACTGCTGGAAAAAGGGCTGATTGAAATCGCCCCTTTAGCCTATATGCGCGGACGCACACTTAACGGCGCTTATATTATTCTGGACGAAGCCCAGAATACCACACCCGAGCAAATGAAAATGTTCCTCACCCGCATAGGTTTTGGTGCCAAGGCAGTTATCACCGGTGATACCAGCCAGATTGACTTGCCCAAAAACATCAAAAGCGGCCTGAAAGACGCACGCGAAAAGCTCAACAACATTGACGGCATCTATTTTCACGTTTTCACCAGCGAAGATGTAGTCCGCCATCCTTTGGTGCAGAAAATCGTAGATGCCTATGATGCTGCGGCCGAAAAGGAGCAATAATCCAAAATGGTGTTTATCGAAATAACCAGAATATTTAACCTAAATAATGGAATTCAATGATTTAAATGATATAACTTCCTTATATAATGAGTATAAGCATTACATAACAGTGCATAAAGACATACAAAAACTAAAACAGAAAGTAATGGAAATCATAGTAGCAAAACAATTTATTCCTAATGATGAATGACCTCAAATGAATTAAATTGCAGCATGCTGTGAGTAGCTTAACTTTTGAACCGCCCTATGTATTGCGCTGTATTACAGATAAAGATAAAACCTGTCACGCCTGCTTAAACGAAGTACCAAACTGGCTAGGTGACTGGAGTAACTATTATTATGAAGGTATGCCTCCACTCTTTATAATTGAGTGGTTGAAAGTTCGACCACAACTAAGCCAGCATAGAGGCAGATTAATTGCCGATGCAATCATTGATGAAACTACTGCATTCAGAGCAATTCTTGAACGTCTGCGTATCCCTTATGATGAAGAAGGCAACATTTTTACCATTTATGGATATAAACAGGCTAAACATACAACCTTAGAAAATACATGCCATCCAGCATGTTAAACTAGAACCGTTAAAACGGACTTCAACCAAGTATAAACATGCAAAAAACTATCCTGATCACCGGCTGCTCCAGTGGCATTGGCTACGCCACAGCACAATTACTGCGTCAGGACAACTGGCGCGTCTATACAAGCTGCCGTCGCGCAGAAGATGTAGAACGCTTACGTGCCGAAGGTTTTCATAGTCTGCAACTGGATATCACTAATGACGAACAAATACAGACCGCTATCGAAACCGTAATCACTGAATTCGGCCGACTAGATGCCCTATTCTGCAATGCTGGCTATGGCCAGACTGGTGCTGCCGAAGACATCAGCCGCGCAGCCTTACAGGAGCAGTTCAACACCAATGTATTTGGTACCTGGCAATGCATCAATGCAGCCATGAAAGTCTTTCGCCGCCAGCAATACGGCCGCATTCTGGTTAACTCCAGCATACTGGGTTATGCAGCCATGCCATGGCGCAGTGCCTACATCAGCAGCAAATTCGCACTGGAAGGATTATGCGACACCCTGCGGCAGGAAACTCATGCCAGCGGTATCCATATCAGCCTACTCGAACCCGGGCCAATTGCCACCCGCTTCCGCCCCAATGCCCTAGTCAAATTCAAACAGTATATAGATGTTGAAAACAGCGTACATCGTACTGCCTATCAGGCGCAGCTCAACCGCCTGCAAACTGCTGGTGCTGTAGCACCATTTACATTAACTGCCGAACAATGCGCCGGCGTCTGCGTGCGCGCCCTGAATGCCCGCAAACCCAAAGCGCGCTATCCGGTTACCGTACCGGCACATCTATTCTGGTATTTAAAAAAGCTCTTACCCATTAGCTGGCTGGACTGGCTGTGTCGTATTGCCGTCAGCAAGCAGGGAAAGTAACACTGAATCAACCAGCCCTCTGATCTTTACAGCAAACAAAAATCTTACCGCAATATCAAAATGTAGAACCATCCAGTACGCAACCATTATCCTGCTAAGGCCACAACACCCGAATTGCCCTTATCCACAGTAGCGTAAAAATGATGACCACTCATGGCTACATCAGTGCGGATATTAAAAGCAAGCATACTGCAAAAACCGGCGCACCAAAAAATTCTTTTTACCATTACTTCAAAAACTTAGCTAAGATTATCCTGAAAGCCGATTAATCTATTGCATAATGGATTGCAACCAGACAACCAGCCTATAATAAAAATTAGACCCGCCATCCAGTTATCAACAACAGGAATACAACCATGTTAGCTAAAGCCATACTATTAGAAAAAAACCAGACCGCGTTTTCCTGTAACATTCAGAACATCACCGAAGAAGAGCTGTTGCAGCAAACAGGCGATACCCTGCTGCAAATACAGTATTCCAGTTTAAACTATAAAGATGCACTGGCCATCACCAATACCGGCCCAGTAGTGCGGCAGTGGCCGATGATACCCGGCATAGACGGCGTTGGAACCATTATTCACAGCAGCAGCAAACAATATCAGTCAGGAGACAGTGTCATTCTAAATGGCTGGGGCTGTGGTGAAACCCATTGGGGCTGCCTGAGCCAGTATGCCTATCTCAAGTCAGACTGGCTTATCCCTCTACCCACAGGTATCAGCACCCAACAGGCCATGATTATCGGCACTGCCGGCTATACAGCCGCTCTGTGCGTTCAACGCATAATCGAACATGGCATTACCCCAGAACAGGGCAACATCCTCATCACCGGTGCAACCGGCGGCGTGGGTTCAGTTGCCATCATGTTGCTCACCCAACTGGGCTACACCATCACTGCTGCCACCAACAAAATCAACAATACGGATTACCTGCAACAACTGGGCGTGCAACATTTCATCGACAGCAAAACTCTGGCCTGCACTGGCAAACCATTACAAAAAGAACAATGGGCAGCAGCCATAGACGTACTCGGTTCACACAGTCTGGCCAATATCTGTGCCCAAACTCAATATGGCGGCATCGTTACTGCCTGCGGCTTGGCACAGGGCATGGATTTTCCCGCAACAGTTGCGCCCTTTATCCTCAGAGGCATTACACTGGCCGGTATCGACAGCGTTATGGCAGCCCAGCCAAAACGCATTGCCGCATGGGATTTTCTAGCCAAACACCTGAACACCGACCAATTACAACACATTGGGCAAATCATTTCCCTGAACGAATGCCCTAAAATTGCACAAGACATCATCAATGGTCAAACCAAAGGCCGATTTATCGTCGACGTAAACCGTTAAGCTGACAACAAACAAGATACAAGCCACCATCAGCCAACACTGCCAGAACACAATACCCCATTATCAACAGCAAACAATGCGGCCTAAAGCAATGTTAAAATAACCACAGCAAACCTAAACAATACACAATTATCTGCACCAAACAAGACAATGAACCCGCCAACCATCTATCTGGCTTCAGGCAGCCCGCGCCGGCGTGAAATCCTCACCAATCTTGGCTACCATGTCCTGCGCTTACCCGCAGAGATTGATGAAACACCTTATCCGGGCGAAAATGCAACAGATTACGTCCAGCGCATGGCGCTCATGAAAAACAGCGCTGCACTTATCACATGGCAACAAACCCAGCAGCAGCCACCAGAATTTCCCCTTATCAGCGCCGACACCACCGTCAGCCTGAATAACCTGATTCTGGGCAAACCGGCCAACACCGACGATGCATTCCGTATGCTCAAACTACTTTCAGGCCGCCAGCATCAGGTTCACACTGCAGTTTGCATTTACTGGCACAACCAAACCAGCCATATCCTGCAAACCAGCACCGTTCACTTTGCCTCCTTACAAAACGAACAGATTGCTGCCTACATTGCTACCGGCGAACCACTGGATAAAGCAGGAGCCTACGGCATTCAGGGGCTGGGTGGCATGTTAGTCGAACACATCAGCGGCAGCTTTACCGGCATCATGGGCCTGCCCGTATATGAAACCATCCAGCTACTCAGCCAATGCGACTGTACACCACTAAACCAAGCATAATAAAATAATAAATCAGTCCCATACCAGCACAAAATCATGAAAACCTCTTCATTACTGCTCGTTTTCGTTATCACCTGCATGGCCGCCTGCTCACATCACGAAAACCAGCGCAGTGCCAGTGAAGCCGCGGCCATCACTGCTTCAGACGTACAAAGAGCCCATCTGGAAACCATCACCACCCTCGACCAGATTGCGGATCAAATAGCCTCAGCCAGCAGCATACCAGCTTCACACAGCTATTCAGCCCAACCCGCTTCAGCGCACTTGCAACAGCAGTAAGCCCATTATCTGAAATATTGATTTATCAGCATCAAACTCTTCTTAGATAAATAATTCATACACAGCTTAACCATAAGCCATCCAGTCTACAGCAATCAATAACAATTATTTAAAATAAACAATCAATTACAGAATCAGTTAACTTGCATCAACACAAGTAATATCCAACGGCATAAAGCATAAAAAAACAAACCATTACCAGCCATCCACAACTAGCATAATTGACGCAGCAAAATCAAAATCCTACCATTCTTGATTAAATAACTTAATCAAGATGAGCATACTAGTGGTTGATACAGCAGCAAAATCCAGTGGACACGGTGGTGCCAGAGCTGGTGCTGGACGCAAAGCCAAAATTGCTGGACCGAAAATAGTCAAACGCATCCCCGTAAGCCTGATACCCGCAGTAGAACACCTGATCAGCCAGCTAGCTAATACCTCGCTGCGCCCAGCACAAAATCTGCCTGCCGATTGCTGGAGAATAGCCGACAACCTCAGCCGGCTAAACATCCCCTTAGCCACAGAAACCATTCCCGCGGGTTTTCCCAGCCCGGCAGAGCCCTACATCAGCGATTATCTGGATTTCAACCAGTATCTGATAAAAAATCAGGCGGCCACCATTGCCGTACGCTGCGGCGGAGACTCCATGCACGACGCCGGCATCAGCCGCAACGACCTGCTCATCATCGACCGCTCCCTTACCCCCAAACACCGCGACATCGTCATGGCTGACTTGGGTAACGAATTCACCATCAAACGCCTGCATAAACTGAATAACGGCTGCATCGAACTGCATTCCGAAAACAGCAGCCAGTCCTATCCCAACTTCAGCTTTAAAGAAGGCGACACCCTCACCATCGTCGGCATAGTCACCTACGTTATCAAACACATCCGCTAACCCAGAAATCATGTTCCCAGACCAGCAACTTGCCTTTGTCGATATCGAAACCACCGGTGGCCGTACCACCAGCGACCGCATTACCGAAATTGCCGTCGTCTACACCGAAGCCGGCCAGCAGCAGCCACAGGTTTTCCATACCCTGCTCAATCCCAACACCAGCATTCCCTCTTTCATTCAGGCACTCACTGGCATCAGCAACCAGATGGTAGAACAGGCACCACAGTTCAACGACGAAATTGCCGACCAGCTCAGCGTCATTTTCAAAGAGCGCATCTTCGTTGCCCACAACGTACGTTTTGATTACGGCTTCATCAAAGCCGCTTTCAAACGTTTGGGCAGAACCTTCAATCCGCAACAACTATGTACCGTCAAACTGTCACGCCAGCTTTACCCTGAACACAAACACCACGGACTGGACAAAATCATTGCCCGTCATAACATCGACATGCACAACCGCCACCGAGCCTTTGCCGATGCACGCGCCATCTACGACTTCTGGCAGCAGCTCAAACACAGTTTTCCGGCCAGCACCCTACATCAGGCCTGCAAAACCATTATGCAACGTCCCAGCCTGCCCGCTCATCTCAATAACGATGCCCTAAAAAACATCAGCGACGATTACGGCGTGTACCTTATATACGGCGACAACGACCTTCCCTTATATATTGGCAAAAGCAAGCAAGTAAAAACCCGTCTGCTGAGCCATTTCGGTCAGGATGTGCACAACAGCAAAGAAATGAGCCTGTCACAGCAGGCCAAAAAAATCGACGTTATCCCCTGTAGTGGCGAACTGGATGCCCTGCTTACCGAATCGGCGCAAATCAAACAGCGCCAGCCTATCCTCAACCGCCGCCTGCGCCGCCAGAAAGACCTGTTCAGCTTCCAGCTCAGCACCAACACACACGGCTACGATACCCTGAACATCGTATCGATGCGTCATATCCAGTTCAACCAGCAACAGCGTTACTATGGCCTGTTTCACAGCAAAAGCGACGCCCAGAAAGCCATCAAAAGCACCATCAGCAACACTGACCTGTGTCTGCAAACTCTTGGTATCGAAAAAGGCAGCAGCAACCGCCCCTGCTTCCGCCACCAGCTACACCAGTGCAGCGGAGCCTGCATTAACAAAATCACCGCCACCACCCACAACCTCAAACTGGCACTGGCCTTACAAAAAATCAAACTGGCTGCATGGCCATTTACCAGCTATGCCTATATCAAAGAACGGCAGAAATACCACATCTTCCACAACTGGATTTATCTGGGCAGCGCCAGTAACAGCGATGAGCTGCATACCATCCTCAGCCAGCCACAAGGCCAACTGGATCGAGACGTTTATCAAATCATCCAGCAACACAAACACCGCCTGCAAGCCTTAAACCCCGCCCATGTTTGCCCTGATTGACGGCAATAACTTCTATTGCTCCTGCGAAAGAGTTTATCGCCCGGAACTCAAGCAACAGCCCATCATCGTCCTGAGTAACAATGATGGCTGCGTCATCTCCCGTTCCAGCGAAGCCAAAGACATCGGCATCAAAATGGGCATCCCCTATTTCCAGATTCAGCACCTCATACAGCGGGGCAAACTAACCGTTTTTTCCTCCAATTACGAACTGTATGCCGACCTGTCACGACGCATGATGAACACCATCGCCTCCCTCGTGCCGGCCATCGAAATCTACTCCATCGACGAATGTTTTGCCGACCTGCACGGCCTGAACAACCTGCACCAGCTCGGCCACAACATCCGCAACCGTATCCAGCAATGGGTAGGCATCCCCACCTGCGTCGGCATCGCCCCCACCCGTACTCTGGCCAAATTCTGCAACCATCTGGCCAAACGCCACCGCCACCATTTCAACGGCGTTATCGTCTGGACAGACTGGAATCCCAATATCCAGCGCCGCGCCCTTGCCAGCACACCTGTTAGCGAAATCTGGGGCATCGGCCGCAGAATCGGCCAGAAACTCGCTGCTCAAGGCATCCGCACCGCCCTCGATTTCATCAACGCCCATACTCCCACCCTCAGAAAACAGTTCGGCGTCGTGCTCGAGCGCACCCAGCGCGAAATGCAGGGCATCCCCTGTAGCGAACTCATCATCAACGAAGCCAGTCGCCAGCACATCGTTCGCAGCCGCAGCTTTGGCAACATAATTACCAGCCTTGACGGCCTGCAAGCTGCCATCAGCCATCACATCAGTGCTGGTGCAGCCAAACTGCGCCAACAAAACAGCCACGCCCATATCATCGGCGTTTTTATCTACACCAACCGCTTTCGCCATGACCAGTCCCAATACAATGGCTATCAGTTTATCAAACTGCCACAACCCAGTGCCGACACCCTCACCCTAAACCATATCGCCCAGAATCTGCTACGCAGCATCTACCGTCCCGGCCACGAATACAAAAAATGTGGTATCGAACTAAGCGGTATCGAACCAGCACAGACTTTCCAGCAACAGGATTTACTCTACCCTAGTAAGCACAACCACCGCCCCGAACTCATGAGCGCATGGGACAACATCACCAGCCGTTACGGCCGCAACAGCATTCAGCTTGGCAGCGAACTGCAATCCAGCCACTGGCACATGGCCCGCACCCAGCTCAGCCCATGCTATACCACTCAGTTTCTGGAAATATTAACTGTATAACCATTAACCCAGCAGTTTCTGCTTATAAAACTAAAAACTATACTGAAATACCGATTTTTTGTTTTCAAGAATTAAAAAAATCTTGCCTGACAACAATATTCGCTACTCTGACCTATTAAATAGTGATGCAAATCCAAGTAATTATCATGAAATAAATAACCATATCTACTTAAAAACATGGTTAATGCCTATAGCTGTCTGGCATGAATTCCCAAAGTTTAATTAATTAAATTTGCATCCAAGAAATTTTAAATAATTTTTAGCACTCATCCTTGCATTATGAACAATAAATTATAGCTTAAAATAATTATTTAAAAATTTGATAACTTGCTGATTTCAAAATACCAAAATCGTTTTTTTTGGATAGCATATGAAAGCTCTAATTCAATTGATTACACCAATGACTTTATCGCCACAGATGGCGCACTAACAACCGGATTGGCGGAACAATAAATTGAAGAAGAAATAGTGAATCTGGCCAGAACATTTATTGAGCAAAGAGATTTTATGCATTCAGAAAATAAATTATTTCTGCCACATAACATCATCGGCACAGAGGGGCAGGATTTATATGGTTCATTGAAGCAACTGTACATAATCAACCAATTTAATCCGCAAGTTTACTGGTTAAACAAACGTCATTATTCAGCGTTCAATGGCACTGATCTGGATTTACGCCTGCGTGAAAGAAACATCACAGAAATACATTTAACTGGTGTCTGTACCGACATTTGTATTTTACATACCGCAGTTGATGCTTATAACTTTAATTATAAACTAGTCAGCCATCAACATGCCGTTGCCAGCTTTGATGCTACAGGACACAACTGGGCTTTAAAGCATTTTCAAAATACTTTAGCAGCCAGCATAATCTAATCATTCTGATTAGCTCATAAATTATGATAATGAACAGACAGCCAGATTATTTAAGGTTTGTATAGATACAAAAAAACCTCACCAGTGTGAGGTTTAATTCACCTTACCGTTAAGTAAGGGTTTTTGGTGGGTCGTGAGCGATTCGAACGCTCGACCAACGGATTAAAAGTCCGCTGCTCTACCGACTGAGCTAACGACCCTTTGGCTCCCCGACCAGGGCTCGAACCTGGGACCTGCGGATTAACAGTCCGTCGCTCTACCGACTGAGCTATCAGGGAAAGGAAGAGCGCATTATAGGGAGCATTATTAAACTCGTCAAGCATTTTTGGCTACCTCTGAGCTAAAACAGGCCATAAATAATGCAAATATTTGGTAGTTATAGATATTTAATTTCAATTATTGCTTTGCTTTATTAATTACACGGCTGGATATATCGTATTTGCCCTATTATCTGTTTCTGCTGTTGTTCCAGTTTGCTGCCAATCTGGAACCATACTGCCCGATTCATTAACCTCAAGCACATAGTGGATGGGTTACTCCAGATTAACAGCAATGCTTTTTGGTAACTATAAAAAATGATTAATAGCCGATACAGCTCAGACAGCAAAATATTTTATTTTGCCACTACGCGTGGTGGGCTTATGGCTACCGCACTTATTCACAATGATTGATAATTATTATCTTGTTTTCTTTATGCAATTTTTTTTGCGCTCAAGTGCAGATTTCTGCACTACCTACAGCATAAATCTATTTAATAAAATAAATTTATGATTAAAAATCAATATACTATATTTTTATTTTTATGACGCCAAACTGGTACATGAATTGCAATAGTAAAGCAGCCTGCTTTTAAGCAAAGATGAATTTCTAACATGTAACAAGGAGTCGTTATGCAAAAAAAATTAATCACTACCGATAAAATCCGGGATTTTCTTAGAGACGGTATGACGATTATGTTTGGCGGTTTTATGGGGTGTGGTACGCCGTCAAAGATTGTTAATGCGATTCTGGAATCAGGTATTAAAGACATAACGCTTATCGGTAACGATACAGCCTTTGTTGATACTGGTGTTGGCCCACTGATTACTAATAATCAAGTGAAGAAAGTAATTACTTCCCATATTGGCACCAATCGTGAAACAGGCAGAAAAATGATTGCCGGAGAGATTGAGGTTGAGCTGGTACCGCAAGGTACGCTGGCTGAACGCATTCGTTGCGGCGGTGCCGGATTGGGTGGTGTTTTAACACCTACCGGCGTCGGCACGATTGTTGCTGAAGGCAAGCAAGTTTTATCGGTTAATGGACGTGAATATTTGCTTGAGCTGCCGCTGCAGGCTGATTTAGCCATCATACATGCTCATCAGGCTGATTATAACGGTAATCTGGTTTATCAATATGCCGCACGTAATTTCAATCCTCTGATTGCTACTGCTGCCGATACCGTGATTGCTCAGGTTGATGAGCTGGTAGAAGTTGGTCAGATTCATCCTGATGCCGTGATGACACCAGCAGCATTAGTTGATTTTATGGTTAGCACTAACGATTAAGGGAAAAGACAATGGATAAAAAAGAATTAATTGCTCGCCGTGTTGCTCAGGAACTGCGTGATGGTGATGTTGTTAATCTGGGGATTGGCTTGCCAACTCAGGTGGTTAACTATTTGCCAGAAGGTATCAATATTACTCTGCAATCAGAAAATGGTTTTCTCGGGCTAGGGCCGAAAACCGTGGACGAACCCAATATTGTCAATGCGGGTGGACAGCCCTGCGGTGTGGTTCCCGGCGCAGCCATGTTTGATAGTGCATTTTCTTTTGCGCTGATTCGGGGCGGGCATGTGGATGCCTGTGTACTCGGGGGACTGGAAGTTGATCAGCATGCCAATCTGGCAAACTGGATGGTACCGGGCAAAATGGTGCCGGGTATGGGCGGCGCAATGGATCTGGTTACTGGTGCAAAAAAGGTAATTATTGCCATGGAACATTGCACTAAAACCGGTGAACCTAAAATCCTGCCTGAATGTAGTTTACCGCTTACTGCTAAAGGTAAAGTGAGCATGATTATTACTGAGCTGGCAGTATTTGAATTCAGAAATGGGCAACTGTATCTGATTGAGACGGCTGAAGGAGTAGATGTTGATACAGTGAAAGCGCATACCACAGCAGAATTTATTGTCGCGGATAATCTGCAAACGATGTCTATTGCTACAGGGGCACAGGCTTTATGATTTCACGTTTATCCAGACATACTACCAATCTGGTGAGTAAATACCTGCCCGATCCTTTGATTTTTGCTTTACTGCTTACCTTTATCATTTTTTTTATGGCCTGGGGATTAACCGATTCCCAACCGCTCGGTCTGGTAAAAATGTGGGGGGATGGCTTCTGGAATTTATTGGCCTTTGGCATGCAGATGGCGCTGATTGTGGTTACCGGCCATGCTTTAGCCAGCTCACCACCAGTTAAATCTGTTTTGGTTTCTATTGCCTCACTGGCCAAAACACCTACTCAGGCAGCGATGCTGGTAACTTTTGTGGGTTGCATTGCCTGTATTCTAAACTGGGGCTTCGGGCTGGTTGTAGGCGCGATGCTGGCCAAGGAAGTCGCCCGACAGGTTAAGAATGTTGATTATGGCTTGCTGATTGCCTGCGCTTATATTGCCTTTATGACATGGGGTGGTGGTTTGTCCGGTTCAATGCCTTTAATGGCCGCAACTCCCGGCAATCCGGTTGCACACCTTATGGTTAGTGAATCCAATCCACAGGGCATTGTGCCGATTTCACAAACAATGTTTTCTGCCAGCAATATTTTTATTACCACCATGCTGATTATCTGCTTACCTCTGCTGGTACGTTTTATGGTCAGAACCGACGGTAAGGTAAATGTGGTTGACCCTGAGTTACTGGCACCGGAGCCTGATTTTCAACGTAAACTTGATCGGAAAACGGCTACCGTAGCTGAAAAGCTGGAAGAAAGTAAACTGCTCTCTTTACTGGTAGGTGCATTGGGTATCAGTTATCTGCTGATTTATTTCTATCACAGTGGTTTTAATATCACGATTAATACCGTTAATCTGATTTTCCTGACTGCTGGTGTTTTATTGCATCGTACGCCTATGGCCTATATGCGTGCTGTATCCAATGCAGCCAGAAGCACAGCCGGTATTGTTATTCAGTTCCCGTTTTATGCGGGCATTCAATTGATGATGGAACAATCCGGTCTGGGTGGTCTGATTACTGAATTTTTTATCAATATTGCCAGCAAGGATACCTTCCCTATCTGGACATTCTTCAGCTCCGGTATTATCAATTTTGCTGTACCTTCAGGTGGCGGTCACTGGGTTATTCAGGGGCCATTTGTCATTCCTGCTGCGCAGGCTCTGGGTGCTGATTTAGGTAAATCCACGATGGCAATTGCCTATGGCGAGCAGTGGATGAATATGTTGCAGCCATTCTGGGCATTACCTGCACTGGCAATTGCCGGGCTCGGGGTGCGGGACATTATGGGTTACTGCATGACGGCATTAATTTTCACTACGCCCATATTCCTGATTGGCCTGTACTTTTTCTAAATAAAAAGGGAGTTTATGATGATAAAAACCGTAATAGTTAGTGCTGCCCGCACAGCCATCGGCAGTTTTAATGGTGCACTTGCCACGGTGAGTGCGATTGATTTAGGCAAAACTGTTATTGATGAAGCATTGAAACGTGCTGCGCTTGATGCCGGTTTGGTGAATGAAGTTATTATGGGTAATGTGCTACAGGCCGGACTGGGGCAAAACCCTGCCCGTCAGGCTGCACTGAGTGCAGGTATTCCCAGTACAGTACCCGCATTTACCGTTAATAAGGTATGTGGTAGTGGCCTTAAATCGGTTGTACTGGCCACACAAAGCATTTTAACTGGCGATAATGATATTGTTGTGGCCGGTGGAATGGAAAACATGTCTCAGGCTCCCTATCTGCTTGGCAGCAAAGCACGATGGGGGCTGAAAATGGGAAATGCAGAACTATACGACACAATGGTGAATGATGGTTTAACCTGTGCCACCAATCATTATCATATGGGAATCACGGCGGAAAATATTGCCGAACAGTATGCTATCAGCCGGCAGGAACAGGATGAGCTGGCATTGCGTTCTCAGCAGCTTGCCACTCAGGCCATTAATAATGGCGAATTCATCGAAGAAATTGTGCCGGTGACCATCAGTTCACGTAAGGGCGATATTATCTTTAAACAGGACGAATACCCCAAAGCAGATACCAGTCTGGCCGGTCTGGCCAAACTCCGACCTGCCTTTAAAAAAGATGGCACAGTCACAGCCGGTAATTCTTCAGGCATTAATGATGGTGCAGCAGCCATAGTACTGATGTCGGAAACCAAAGCCAAAGAGTTAGGCTTAAAACCACTGGCGTATATTCGCAGCTATGCTTCAGGTGGTGTAGATCCGAGCGTAATGGGGCTGGGGCCGGTACCGGCAACCCGACTGGCTTTGCAAAAAGCAGCACTGGAATTGTCTGATATTGATTTAATCGAGGCAAATGAAGCTTTTGCTGCTCAGTTTCTCGGGGTTGGGCGCGAACTGAATTTTGATATGGACAAAACCAATATTCATGGCGGTGCCATTGCCCTCGGCCATCCTATTGGTGCCAGCGGCGCACGTATTCTGGTTACCCTGCTCCATTCCATGCTTCATCGTGATAAACAACTGGGACTGGCTACATTATGTATTGGTGGCGGACAGGGTACAACAGTCATTCTGGAACGCTGTTAACAATCACCAAATAATACTAATGATTATATCTGGTTATCCGGTATGTTATTAGATTAGGCAATCAGGCGGTATTGGATTTATCCGATATTGCCTGAGTTGTTAATCCGCATAATCTATCCGATAATTCAAAATAATTCAGATAAATATTTCGGCTAATAATCAGCCCGATGTTACGACATTAATTTATTGATAATGATGGATATTTGAGCACTTATGAACACCCGTTTCCTTCAGCGCCTATATCCAGACAGAATCAGTGCCCGTATTTTTTTGCTGGTAACCTTTCTGTCCTGTTTTTCAATCTGTGTCTGTGCAGTATTAATTGATAAAGAAGGACGTGAACTACTCAGGCAGGAAAAAAGCCAAAAACTTTATGCTGTTACCAAAACACTGGATTTGCTTTTAGGGGAAGCCTATCAGCAGGTGGATGAAAATCTGCCCAGAACACAGCAGATTGCACAGCTTAATCAGTATCTGTCTCCCAGAATTGAACCGTTACTAAAAGATATGCCGAGTATTGCGGCCGGTTATTATCACAAACAACTGGATGCCATTGTCGTCTATGCGCCACAATCTGCATATGGCGTGAATGTGGGTAAATCTATTGCAGCCACACACAAAGGGCGTGAAGTGATGCAGAATGGCCGGCACATGATTGATACTGGTCAACAGGTCAGGGGCAATATCATGAATGCCATGATTCCCATTGTGCGCAATAATCAGATACTTGGTTATATCTGGGCTAATGAAACACTGGATGATATTGAAAAGCAGGCATTTGTATTTGATAAAAATGTCATAATCATCAGCCTGATCTGTATGCTGAGCTGTATTTGTATCGCTTCTTTTTTATCCAGAAAACTGAATACTGATATTAATATAATCAAGCAGGGGCTGGAAAAGCTACCCTATTCGCTTGACTTTCGTCTGCCACTGATTCGCGGAGAATTGAATGAAATTGTGAATGGAATTAATAGTCTGGCTGAAAAGCTCAGAAAAACTAAAACCATGAACGAATTGATTTTGGAAAATACACTGGATGGCGTGATTACTGTAGACAATAATGGCTCCATAACCATGTTAAATCCGGCAGCAGAAAAAATAACCGGTTATCAACTTCAACATATACTCGGCCAGCCTTATTCGACCATAGTCGATGATAAAAATTTTCATAGTCCGTTACTGGATACCTTATACAATGGTATCGATCATGTAGGGGTTGAAGTAGATTTTCCGGTTACCGGACGCATTATCAGAATCTCTGCCAGTACCAGCCATCTGAAAAATCATCAGGGGCAGATAATTGGTGCAGTGGTTATTTTTAAAGATATCACTGAACGCAAAGAAGTAGAAAAACTAATCCAGCAAACAGAACGTCTGGTTGCACTGGGTGAACTGATGGCAGGCATTGCCCATGAAATCCGCAATCCACTGGCGGCAGTACGCGGTTTTGTCCAGTACCTGCAAAATGATGTACCGCGCACAGAACAAAATGAATATATTGAAATTATTCTGAAAGAAGTTGATTCAATCAATCAGGTTATCCAGCAACTGCTGGACTTTTCCGTGCCCTCCAAAAACTACTATGTTTCTGTACAGTTAAATACTTTAATTGAAGAAGTACTGGTACTGATTAACTCATCCCACCGGTCAAATAATATCAGCCTGATTCTTGCATTAACCTGTGAGTTGCCACCGTTGTATCTGGATAAAGAATTAATCAAACAGGCATTACTGAATTTATTAATCAATGCCATTCAGGCAATCAGGGATCACGGTAAAATTGAAATAGCTACATTATTGTCAGCAAACCAGAAGTATCAGTTGATTCGGATAAAAGATAACGGTGAAGGCATTAAAAAAGAATTAATGGATAAAATCTTTACCCCGTTTTTTACTACCAAAATTTCTGGTACCGGCCTTGGGCTGGCCATGGTACAAAAAATAGTTTCTTCCCATAAAGGGCAAATTAGCATTAAAAATAATGAGCACAGCAGTGGTGTTACCGTTGAAATAGCACTTCCCGTCAACTGAAACAAAATAATCTACTTATGTCGGAAAAAATCTTAATTGTCGAAGACGAACTCAATCTGCGCAAATTGTTATCCATTTTTTTATCACAACAACAGTATCAAGTTATCGCTGTTGATAATGCAGAAGAAGCTATTGCACTATTAGCGCAGCAACCCATTGATTTAATTTTAATGGATAACCGCCTGCCACAAATGACCGGGCTGGAAGCACTGAAAATAATTAAAGAAAGCCATCCAGAGATGTTTATCATACTGATGACGGCTTATGCTGGTGTTGATACAGCGGTTGAAGCATTAAAGCTGGGAGCGATTGATTACATTGTTAAACCCTTTGATCTCAATGAGCTTAAAGCATTGATAAAGCGGACATTAGAGTTAAGCAGGGCTAAAAAGCAGGGAATTGATTTATCGCCGAAAATCGAATTAACCAACTGCGATACCAAAGGGCATATTCTCACTAACAGCCCGAATATGATGGAACTGTGCCGCAATATCGCTAAAATATCACAAACCAAAACTACCGTATTAATCACGGGTGAAAGCGGTACCGGTAAAGAATTAGTGGCGAAAACCATTCATTACTATAGTACACGCTCAACCGGCCCCTTTATCAAAGTAAATTGTGGCGCATTGCCGGAAACCTTGCTGGAAAGTACGCTATTCGGGCATGAAAAAGGGTCATTTACGGGTGCTTATCAACGTCAGCTTGGCTTATTTGAACGTGCACATCGGGGCACACTTTTTCTGGATGAAGTAGCAGAAATGTCGACCAACCTACAGGTAAAACTTCTGCGTGTCATTCAGGAAAAGGAATTCGAACCAATCGGCGGCACCAGATTAATCAAAACTGACTTCCGGCTGATTGCTGCCACCAATCGTAGTCTGCAAGATATGGTCAGCACTGGCGAATTCCGTGAAGATTTATTCTATCGGCTTAATGTTATGGAATTAAGCTTACCACCATTACGCGACAGAAAAAATGATGTCATGCTGCTGGCACGCTACTTTGCCAATCAGTTTTGCCATGAAAATAACAAGGAATTGCTCGACTTCACCATCAGCGCTGTAGAAGTACTCAACCAGTATCCATGGCCGGGCAATGTGCGCGAATTGTCCAATGCGATTGAGCATGCCGTGGTAATGTCCAATGGGCTGTTTATTTATCCGCAAGATTTACCTGCACATATCATTGCCCATAAAAAAACGCCTGATTTCAATCCCGATTTTGGTGAAGATGAGCAGCATGGTGCTACCTTAAAGGAAAAAGTCAAAATTTATGAGAAAGAATTAATTATCAATGAATTGAAACTAAACCATGGACATCGGGAAAATACCGCCCGTTCACTGGGGGTCAGTAAAAGAACATTATTATATAAAATGCAGGAATACGAAATTGTAGAAACCATTAATTAAATATAATAAAACCAGCAAAATGAGTGTTCTTAACCATCTAATGCTGGATGACAAATATACCTTTTCCAGTCTGATTATCCCCGCGCTGCCAGAAATACACCAAGGGCTTCACCGCGTTGACGCACATACAATTCCCAAGCCATTCAATCCGAACTTGTCATTGTATGCGCGTATTTTGCTAAAAAAGCATGGCGAGCTGCGAACACTACTTTGTAACTTATTTAAAATTACTCATAAGTATAATCAACGATTAACGGTGCATGATCAGAAAATTTTTCATCCTTATAGATAGATGCAGTTTGTGCACAGGCAGCAAGATTTGGTGTTGCCAACTGATAATCAATGCGCCAGCCCACGTCTTTTGCATAAGCCTGTCCGCGATTACTCCACCATGTATAGCCAGGTATTTCCGGATACAGGGTACGCCAGATATCTACCCAGCCCAGTTCGTCAATTACCTGACTGAGCCACTGCCGTTCTTCGGGCAGGAAGCCAGAATTTTTCAGATTTCCGCGCCAGTTTTTCAAATCAATATTCTGGTGCGCAATATTCCAGTCACCACAAATCACCACATCCCGTTGCAATGCCTGTAATTCACGTAGCACGGGCAGGAACTTGTCCAGAAAACTAAACTTGGCCTGCTGCCGCTCCTCCGAACTGCTGCCCGATGGCAAATATAATGAAATAACCGTCAGCTTGCCAAAATCAGCGCGCACATAACGCCCTTCATGGTCAAAATCTTCCCAACCAAGCCCAATCTGAACAGCATCGGGCTCTTGCTTACTGTATATGGCCACACCACTGTAACCACGTTTAACGGCAGTATGCCATACCCCATACATGCCCTGCGGATGCTTCATCTCTTCCGTCAGATCAGCTTCCTGAGCCTTTAACTCCTGTACACACACAATATCGGCCTGTGCCTGTGCCAGATAATCAATAAAACCCTTACTGGTGGCTGAGCGTATACCATTTACATTGGCAGAGATAATGCGCATCCGCATGTCCTTTCGATTAATGCTAAAATTTAAAGCTTAATTTGTTTAATACATCATTTTATCACCAAGGATAATTATGTCTGATTTCCGTCAGGACTTTCTCCACTTTGCCCTGCAACAGAATGTTTTAAAGTTTGGCCAGTTCACCACCAAGGCCGGCAGACAGTCACCCTATTTTTTTAATGCCGGTTTGTTTAATGATGGCTACAGTATTCTGCAACTGGCTCGCTTTTATGCCCGCTCCATTCTGGCCAGCAACATAGAATTTGATATGCTGTTCGGACCTGCCTATAAAGGCATTATACTAGCCGCCGCTACCGCAATGATGCTGGCAGAAGAAGGACGTAATGTGCCATATGCCTATAACCGTAAAGAAGCAAAAGACCATGGTGAAGGTGGTGTACTGGTTGGTGCGCCCTTACAGGGACGCGTACTGATTATTGATGACGTCATTTCAGCCGGTACCTCAGTACGGGAATCAGTGGCCATTATTCAGCGTGAAGGTGCGATTACTGCTGGCGTGGCCATTGCACTTGACCGCATGGAAAAAGGTACCGGAACACAATCAGCCGTACAGGAAGTACAACAACAGTATCATATACCCGTAACAGCAATTGCTACACTAGAGGATTTACTGCGCTTGCTGGAAAATGATCCCACACTGGCCAGCTACCATCAACCGGTAGCAGCTTATCGCCAGCAATATGGTGTGTAAAATTTTTCTGGTTCTGGCAAAAAAGATTGCCTTAATGGTTCAGATAATCTTATGTTTATGAATTGATTACCTTTACCGCGTATTTACCAGATGAATGTTGAACAGTTACTCAATCATTATGGCTATCTGGCCATCTTTATTGGCAGTATCCTGGAAGGCGAAACCATCCTCACGTTGGCCGGTTTTTTTGTGCATAGGGGCTATCTGTTATTTGTACCATCCATTCTGTGTGCTACTGCTGGCGGCATGCTTGGTGATCAGGTATGCTTTTTACTCGGCCGCTATTATGGCACGCGCCTGTTGCAACATTTTCCCAAACTGGATCCGCTGGTAGAAAAAACCAACCGGTTACTGTGCAAGCACAGCTCAGTCATTATTATTGGTGTGCGCTTTATGTATGGCCTGCGTATTGCCGGCCCCATTGCCATCGGCATGAGTAAAGTATCGTTTCCCCGATTTCTCTTACTGAACGTTCTGGGCGCATTATTCTGGGCAACCATCATCGTTAGTTTTGGCTATTTGTTCGGACAATCAGCGCAATGGATGTTTGCCCAGTTTCATCAATATACAAAGCTATTGTTTGCCATTATTCTGTTGGTAGCTGTCATTGTCCTATCCATATACTGGTATAGCAAACAGCGCCGTAATAAATGAAACGGAAAATTTGTCCTCATCCATATCAGCAATTAGTGTCTCTACCTAAGTTGATTTTTTAGTAAAAATGTACATTATTTTTTCGATAAACAGACAACTTTAATACAGCCTGATCTGTTTTACCCAGACAGCCCAAAACAATAAACCCCGCCACAGCGGGGTTTATTGTTTTTCTAAAATCAGCTCACACTGCCTGATCAGAAAGTATGTTTCAAACCAACACCAAAGGCAGTGGTTTTGTTTTTACCTTTGCTTTGATTCAGTTCATCGTAGCCATTGCCTTCACGCAGCCAGCCCGCCTGAATATTAGCAGTAGTATGTTTAGAGAAGTCGTAATCTGCACCTAATACAACCTGATCGTACTTGGTGTTTTTCTCTTTGCTACCGTTAATTTTTACATCCCAGCCATGAGCATAAGAGATTTTCGGGAAAACATTATTGAAGTGGTAGCCAAGGGTCAAAACAGCTTCCTGTCCCCGGTTATCCCAGGTCACATTATGATCACCAACATTCATAGTATTTAAATGCCCCTCTCCGCCCACGGGAATTGATGCGCCTTTCAATCCACGGAAATAGGAGCTGGTATTTTTGCTATATTGATAGCCCACACCTACAAACAGGTTATTGGCATCATAGCCACCTTCAACACGATGCACTTGACCATCTTTAAGTTCGGTATGACCGGATTCAGAAATCATGGCAGCTGAATTTTTCAGGAAGTTAAAGCCGTATTTTGCAAAATAACCGGCATTATGATAATTCAGGCCTACGCTATACTTATCGCCAGCACCCATACCATAATCATACTCACTGTTACGATTGCCACCATTTACATTATCACGTGGAGAGTACAAGGCATTGAATTTAAAACCAGCCCATTCTGGGGAATTGTAGGCAATACCTACATAACGTTCACCAGTACGGGTAAATTTACCCAAACCTAAAACTTCATTGTTGTATTCCCATGGGTCAACAACATCCATATTGGCTTTCATGGTATTGCTGATACGACCCGCACGTACTGTACCGAAATCAGTTTGTAAACCGATAAAAGAGTCACGGTTAGCCCAGCCATCTGCTTTACCATTGCTGTTACCTAAATGAATGGCAGATTCTACCTGCCAGATGGCTTTCAGACCGTTACCCAAATCTTCAGAACCTTTAAAACCAATTCTTGAACCATAGTCAGCAATACCATTCTGGTATGGACCACGGCTGTCACCACTGGTTTTAGTAGAAGATACTTCATAGCCTGCTTTCATTTGGCCGTACAAAACAACCTCTGCCATAGCAGCAACTGGCAAAGTAGTCAAAGCCAAAGCAATCAGGGTTTTTTTCATTACTGTATTCCTAGTTTCAACGTCAAAAATACAAACTTCAAAAACCAAATGAAGAGCTTTTGAAGTTTTACATCAATCGCCATCATGACGAGTGTGCGGAATATACTGGTGGGGTTATAAAAAAGCAAACCACTGATTCTGAATAGCAGATTGAGATAGTTTCTGCTATTAAAGAACAGGTTAAATAAATATCAGAAATGTATCCAAATGACGGTGAAAGCCACTGGTTTTATCGTTAAACTGACTTTCTGCTACAGTTTTTTCACATTACCTACTATTAGCAATACATTTTTATATATAGGCAAATTATTATTCAGAAAAGTCATATACAACAACCAGCACAAGAATGTTTACAGAAAACAAAAATTTTTACGCAACTGTTGTCAATATATTAACCCATAATCCTTAAAACCATGCTCAGGTATGATTATAGATGCAGTCTATCATGTTGCTTATCTATCTAATTTCCAGCTATGGATAGAACAATTTAATTATTCAATATCAAATAGATATAATTAGTAAATAAGTAAGTTATTTTACTTGTGATTTCTTGCGCCATTTTTTCAATAATTTTAACTACATATTTGTCATTATGGCTAAGATTTTATCCCCTGATTTTTTATAAGAGCTGATATGCTTAATAATTATGCTTTTGTTGCTATATGCAGTGCCATCTGCATCAAGATTTTATTAATGCAATGATGTTTATAAAATAAGTTAATCCCTGACTGATGAACAGTGCAATCTGTTCATCAGTCAGGGATTAAGTTCAACTACTAATTAGTAAGGATTAAATACTAATTAGAAAGTGTGTTTCAGACCAACACCAAAAGCGGTAGTTTTGGTTTTACCATTGTCTTCGCCTAAGCCTTCACGCAACCAGCCAGCCTGTACGTTAGCAGTAGTGCGTTTAGAGAAGTCATAGTCAGCACCTAACACGATCTGATCGTATTTGGTGTTTTTCTCTTTGGTACCGTTGATTTTCACATCCCAGCCATGAGCATAGGAGATTTTCGGGAAAATGTTACCGAAATGGTAGCCAACAGTCAGAGCAGCTTCCTGACCTTGGTTATCTACAGTCATATTGTGGTCGCCTACACCAAGCGCTTTAACTTTAACATAATCATTCACTTCATCCATAAATTTAGAATAAGAAGTTGCATTTTTGGTGTATTGATAACCCACAGCTACAAACAGGTTATTTGCATCATAACCACCTTCAATACGGTGTACCTGACCATCTTTTCTTCGACCAGTCCAACCCGTTACTTCACCAGTTTCTTCATTTTCAGTGATAGAGGACTCATCAATTTTTACTGCTGAGTTTTTCAGGTAATCAAAACCATATTTAGCATAAAAACCGGAATTTTTGTAGTTCAGGCCAACACTGTATTTGTCACCAGAACCGATACCACGATCATATTCACCCGTACGATCGCCACCATTCACGTTATCACGTGGAGAGTACAATACGTTGAAATTGAAACCAGCCCATTCTGGAGAATCATAAGCGATACCTACATAGCGAGCATCGGTACGAGTGAATTTACCCAGACCCAGTGTTTCACTGCTATATTCCCAAGCATCAACAACGTCCATGTTAGCATTCATAGCATTGCTGATACGGCCGGCACGTACAGTACCGAATTGGTCATGCTGCAAGCCGATGAATGAGTCACGGTCTGCCCAACCATCAGATCCACCATTGCTGTGACCCAAGTGAATGCGAGATTCAACCTGCCAAATAGCTTTCAGGCCATTACCCAAGTCTTCAGAACCTTTGAAACCAATACGAGAACCATAATCAGCGATACCGTTTAAGTATGGGCTACGATCTTCGTCAGTAGTTTTTGATGAATTAACTTCATAGCCTGCTTTCATTTGGCCATACAAAACAACCTCAGCCATAGCGGCAACCGGCAAAGTGGTCAAAGCCAAAGCAATCAGGGTTTTTTTCATTGCTGTATTCCTTTTCTATGTCGAAAAAACAAACTTCAAAAACCTAATGAAGAGCTTTTAAAGTTTTGCATTAATCGCCGCGTTAGCGATTTCATGGCTGTCAATATAATGCTTTAGTTGCAAAAAAACAAATTCATTTGCAAACACACAACACTTTTGACAAATCACACTGCGATAAATAATAGCCAAAATACAATATTACTTAATGAATTCAATATATTATTCAAAAAATAATACATTAAAATAAAATATTTTCAGTATATAAAAGTGTTGTAGTTTTTCAACACAATAACTGAATTAAATAATCATATTGAGCAGTTACAGCAATATAGTCACTACACATCTAGTGTACAAGATGCAATCCATCATTTTGTACTTTATTGCGATACTGATACTATTTTGCAAGATAATGAATAACTTGTAAATATCTTCGTTTATGCATCAACTTGCCTGTATCAGCAATAAGAATTTTACTGATGCAGGCAAATATATCAACAAATAAAATACCATTGGATGAAACAGATATCTCTATATTCTGGTTTCAACCTGTTCCAGTGCTGCTGGTACTACTGGCACACTATCTGGCTGGCTAAACACTCTATCTTTGCGCCGCAATTTAGGCTGCTCCGACACAATGTTTGTATCATCACTGATTGATACGGTTTTATCCGCACTGGTCTCAACCAGTATCAGTCCACCCTGTTCGGCTATATGGCACAGATTAATATCTGCTGCTGTATTCGTCGTTACTGATTCCATCTGAGCAACAACCACCGGTTGGGTTTGCGCTATCGTTTCGGGATTAATAACAACAGATTTATCACCAGTCGATATCTGCTGATCGTGCTCTAACTGGGCAAGAACACGGATAATGGTCTGTTGTGCCTGCTCTACTGCATGCTGCACGATGCCATCATGAGTTTCACTTAACTGGGCAGTATTAACACTGTTGCTGTGCTGCACAGGATTAAGCACATGCTCAGTAGTCTGCTGTATCTGTGCTGTAATAGTGTGAATGTCAATATTGCGGCTGACTTTTCTGGCCGATATGATGTAGCTGCGCTTTTTCTTGCCATTTTGACGCCGGCTGTTTTTATCATGCCGGGTTTTATGGTGCTCATTTTTCGCTCCTCCAGCAGACAGGGTAATAATCAACGGATCGCTGGCCTGAGCTTCGTTAATCGAATCAATAATATTTGCTTGCTGTACTGGCGTCTCAGTTTTTCCTGATGCCCGTTGGCGACGACGGCGAGAAGTGTTTTGCTCCTGTTTAAGGCCACTGTGCCCCTGAGTGGTATCGGTTGCTGTATCGGTTTGTACAGCTGCATATTTATCGGCACGTTTTTCTTCGCGTCGGTTACGCTGCTCATTTACCGGCCGGCCTGCCAGTATGGCATCAACTGCTGTTTTACTTTCAGCAGCAACGTCAGCTTTTTGGGCAGAATCGGTATTTTTAGCCAACCGGTTAGCACGTGACTGACGCCGTTCCTGTGTCTGGGTTTTCTGATTTTTTTTCTGCTGTGTGGTTTTAACTGTTTTTTCTGGTATGGCACTGCTTTGCACAGCAGATTCGGCAGTCTGACCACCAAACAGCTTACTCAGCCAGCCAGACAGTTTTTTCCACATACTTGGCGCTGCCTCAGTTTTAACTGCGGGCGTCTTCTCAATTACGGGAGCGGGTTGGGTATGATGAATACCTTTAACTGCTGCCTCGGGTCTGACAGGTTTATTCTGACCAATAGAGAATGGCAGCTCACCGAGGTTCTCAGGTTCCTGTACCTGATGGTAGCTGGGTACGGTTTTTTCTTCGACATTATCTGTGCGTACACGGGTAACACTGTAATGTGGATTTTCCAGATGAATATTCGGAATCAGCAATACACATACATCCAGCCGCTCTTCCAGCCCAAACAATTCAGCACGTTTTTCATTCAGTAGAAAAGTAGCAACATCTACGGGCACTTGCACCCGCACTTCAGCAGTATTATCTTTCATCGATTCTTCCTGAATGATGCGCAAGATATGTAATGCTGTTGATTCAATGCTGCGAATAAAACCGGTACCTGCACAGCGCGGACAAATAGTATGGCTGCTTTCTCCAAGAGATGGTTTCAGGCGCTGTCTTGACAATTCCATTAAGCCGAAGCGGGACAGCTTAGCCATTTGTACCCGTGCACGGTCTTTTTTCAAGGCTTCACGCAGGGTGGTTTCAACATCACGCTGGTTTTTGCTGTTCTCCATATCAATGAAGTCAATAACCACCAGCCCGCCCAGATCGCGTACACGCATCTGTCGTGCGACTTCTTCAGCAGCCTCCATATTGGTTTTGAATGCTGTATCTTCGATATCTGCTCCGCGTGTTGCCCGGGCGGAGTTAACGTCAATGGATACCAGTGCTTCGGTGTGATCGATAACAATGGCTCCACCGGATGGCAAGGCGACTTCGCGGGAAAAGGCAGATTCAATCTGCTGCTCAATCTGAAAACGGGAAAAAAGAGGGGTATGATCAGTATAATGCCGTAAGCGATTGATATAGGCTGGCATAACATAAGACATGAATTCGCGAATCTGATCATAGACTTCCTGCGAATCAATCAGGATTTCTCCGATATCTGGCTGGAAATAGTCGCGAATGGCGCGGATAAGCAGTGAACTTTCCATAAATAGCAGATAGGGTTCATTATGCTGGTGTGCCGCCTGCTCAATTGCGCGCCATAGCTGCACCAGATAATTCAGATCCCACTGCAATTCTTCTGTACTGCGGCCAATACCAGCGGTACGTGCAATCAGACTCATGCCACGCGGTGTATCAAGCTCACTCATGGCCTGCTTGAGTTCCTGCCGGTCTTCACCTTCAATACGGCGGGAAACACCGCCACCACGGGGGTTGTTCGGCATCAGTACCAGATAGCGTCCGGCCAGACTGATAAACGTGGTCAGGGCTGCCCCCTTGTTACCACGCTCATCCTTTTCCACTTGTACAATGACTTCTACGCCTTCTGACAGCACATCCTGAATACGGACACGACCACCTTCATAATTCTGAAAATAACTGCGTGATATTTCCTTAAATGGCAGGAAACCATGGCGATCTGTGCCATAGTCAACAAAACACGCCTCCAGTGAAGGTTCGATGCGGGTAATAATACCTTTGTAGATATTGCCTTTGCGCTGTTCTTTACCCAGCGTTTCGATGTCCAGGTCAAGCAGACTTTGTCCATCCACAATTGCCACGCGCAATTCTTCCGCCTGCGTGGCATTGAATAACATTCGTTTCATGAAAACCTCGTGATGTGCACTGACGAGGCGTTGTAATTAGTATTTGACACCCGCAGCCTTGCCAGATTGAATTGTTCACGGCAAATTAAGCAGGCTTTCATCATAAAGAAGGTGTAAAGATCATATTCGCTATCCAGCATCACAATACCTGCTAAACAGCGTGTGCCCGATAGTCGATAAAGACGGTTACGGCACTTAATTGGGGTAGCCATTCTTCTGTTATTCTGTCAGGTGCTTGGGCACAGTAGCGGCTGCGTTATCCGGTTTTGTCTTGCCAGATCACGTCTGAAGCCGTGGCTTGCCACCTGATGGAGTCAAACTTAATCACTAACCCTTGCTGTTGACGGCTGGTCAACAACATGGGGAAATACGCCTGCAACAGTGCGTTTTTCCAATAAATACGTTAACATTTCATTATTTGCAGCCAAAATGCGCTTTCAGGCGCTTTTCAGCTCCGGGCAAAATGCGCCCTTTTTCGGTTCAGTATCGTCTGCCACTATTACTTCTGGCCATGACAACTGATGACTTCTATTTATTTATAAAAGCTTACGGATTATAAGCAATATGACGGTTTTAAGCAAAGATTCAGTGCAGTTTTTGTCTGTCTGTGCGGAAAGTGCTGGGCAACGACTGGATAATTATCTGATACGGGAATTGAAAGGTGTGCCAAAAAGTCATATCCAGCGCATTATCCGTAATGGGGAAGTACGTCTGAACAAGAAACGCTGTAAAGGGACAGACCGTGTTGCCGCCAATGACCAGATTCGTTTACCGCCCATTCGTGTTGCCTCCAGTCATGCGCCTGCAACCGCCTCGGCCATTCCTGCGCAGGAATTTGCTATTGTGTATGAAGATGATGTACTGCTGGTGATTAACAAGCCCTCTGGTGTCGCAGTTCACGGCGGCAGTGGTATCAGCTTCGGTGTCATTGAGCAGTTACGTCGTGCCCGTCCTGAAGCACGTTATCTGGAGCTGGTTCACCGGTTGGATAAAGACACCAGCGGTTTACTTATGATTGCCAAAAAACGCAGTGCTCTAGTCAAACTGCATGAATCGATTCGCCAGAATCATCCACATAAAGTATATCTGGCCCTGGCCGTTGGTACATGGCCAGAAAAAGTACATCAAGTCAAATTGCCACTGCTGAAATACACTGGTGCTCAGGGAGAAAAAATGGTACGCATTGCCAGTAATGCTCAGGAAGGACAGCGGGCACATACACAGTTTCGAGTATTGCAACAGTATGCAGGCACTCAGTTACACGCCGTAGGCATAAAAGCATTAACTCTGATGGAAGCGACGCTGAAAACGGGCCGCACCCACCAGATACGTGTGCACATGCAATCACAGTTGTGTCCAATCGCTGGTGATGAACGTTATGGGGATTACCAGATAAACAGGCGCCTGCACAAAACCGGTTTGAAAAGAATGTTTTTACATGCTGCAGAATTAACGCTGGCACATCCGGTTAGTGGCGATATTTTACAACTTACCGCCCCTCTACCGGATGACTTGCAGCAGTTTCTGCGTAATCTGCCAGCAGTTTCGGACAAACAGTCACAGCAGAGTTAAAACTGAATTTAGTGGTGCCTAAAATGATTGTTGCTGTAGCCATTGTTTAAGTTGAGAGCCACATTTATCATGACGCAAGCTATATTCAATAAAGGTTTTCATATAACCCAGTTTGTCGCCACAATCATGTGAATAGCCCTGAATCATAAACGCATCTACGGCTTCCTGTTGCATCAGTGCAGCAATGGCATCTGTAAGCTGAATCTCACCACCCGCGCCTGGCACTGTTTTCTCCAGCAGCGGCCAGATACTGGCTGAAAGCACATAGCGGCCAACGACTGCCATATCAGATGGTGCCTGTTCTAGCGCAGGTTTTTCGACAATAGCGTTCATGGCAATACTGCTTCCGGCAGCAGCCTGCTGATTATTACAATCTACAATACCGTATTTGTTGACTTCACTCATCGGCACGCGTTCAACCATAATCTGGCTACGCTGTGTTTGGTCGAAATGCCTCAACATTGCCGCCAGATTATCTGTAGCCAGATTACAGGCACTTTCATCTATCAGTACATCAGGTAGCAAGACAGCAAATGGTTCATTACCAATCACAGAACGTGCACACAGCATTGCATGACCCAGACCTTTTGCTTCGCTTTGACGCACCTGAATAATTTGCATTTCAGCAGGTAAAACAGCACGAATTTCAGCCAGTAAAGCAGTTTTACCCTTGTTTAATAACTGTGTTTCCAGCTCAAATGCGGTATCAAAATGGTTTTCAATAGCAATTTTAAATGCATGGTTAACCAGAACAATTTCATTAATACCTGCAGCAGCACATTCTTGCACAATGTACTGAATAAGTGGTTTATCGGCTACAGTCAGCATTTCTTTAGGAATAGCTTTTGTTGCGGGCAACATACGTGTACCTAAACCAGCTACAGGAATAACAGCCTTCATTTAGTTCTTTTCCATTTCAATAAAATGATTATTCAAATAACTATATGATTTATATAAAATATAATATCGAAGCAAATTTTAACTCAATCTAGATACTCACGTTCCCAGACAGAGCCGGTCATGACTACTGATGATGAAAACTTTTATGTAACAACAGCAGATAAACTTAATCTGCCAGCTTATTTTCCAGTTCGTTCAGCGCAGCCAATACCTCAGCTACAGCAACCGCTCCCGGATCAGCCACACCTGCCAGATTCTGTTGATTAACATACGATGAGCGTCCTGCTCCGGCTTTATGCATGGTAGCCGTTTCTTCCGCCCCTTCTCTGGCAGCCAGAGCCGCGGCTTGAATATCCTGTTTCTGCCATGCATGCAATGCTGGTTGCAAGGCATCAATCAGAGTACGGTCACCCAGGTCTGCACCGCCATAATGCTTCATTTGTGCCAGCCCGTTTAATAAAGCCTCTACCAAAGTGCCCCCTGTCTGCAACTTCTGGCCGGCTGCGGTGAAGAAAATCGACATTAAGACACCGCTTGAACCGCCCATCACAACAGCCAGCCGCTCTCCAATACACAGTAATAACTGCGACAAATCATTCAGAGGTAAGCGCTGTTGTGCCAGTTGCTGAGCAACGGCATGGGCTCCATGAGCAAAAGTGCTGCCGGTATCACCATCACCCACCTTTGCATCCAGCGCATTCAGGCGACTTTCCAGCCGGATAAGCGTGTCTGTTATAACGGTAACATAGGCGGCCACCTGAGAATTTTCAGACGGCGTGTAATCTGACTGTGCGTATACAGGTTTACAGGCAAGTGTTTTTAATGGCTTTAATGCTACCGGCTTCTGCCAGCCCTGAGTTTCAACTGGCGCATTAAGCGCCTGCCTGAAGTCATCGTTCAGCCTGAGTAATGACAGTGAAAAACCTTTCATATCCAGCGAGGTAACCAGCGGTGCAGGGCCAATCAGCCATTCAATTTGCTTACTTAAGGCAGAATGTGCCAACTCACGGGTTAATAAAGCCATTTCCAGAGCAGAAACACCACCCAGATTATTAATTAAAACAGCAAAACGTCCTTCCCCGGCTGACTGTTGCAATGTATTAACCAGAGTATCAATAAGTATCTTGCTATTTTGCGTACTCACTACCGAAGCGCCGGGTTCTCCATGAATACCCAACCCCAGCTCTACCTGCCCGTCTTTAATACGCTTTTCTTCCTCATAGTCTGGCAAATTACAGGTTTGCATGGCTACGCCCAGACTCCATAGATTGTCACATACCTGCTGCGCCAGATTACGCACCTGAATTAATGATTTGCCTTCTTCAGCAGCATAACCAGCTATTTTATGCACCAGCACTGTACCAGCAATACCACGCGGTTGTCTGTTATCAGGCAGCGCAATATCGTCTGCAACAATAACCATTTCTACATTCAGGCCATGACTTTTAGCCTTTTCTGCTGCCAGCCCGAAATTTAGCCTGTCTCCAGTGTAATTTTTAACAATTAACAAACAGCCATGTTCACCGGTTACCGCAACGATAGCGTTAAATATCGCATCGACACTGGGTGAAGCAAATAAATCTCCGCATACAGCCGCAGTTAGCATGCCTTTACCAACAAAACCTGCATGTGCTGGTTCATGCCCAGAGCCACCGCCAGAAATGACTGCCACCCGGCTTTTATCCCAGTCGCTACGTACAACTATCCGTATTGCTGGATCAGTATCCAGTTTGACAAGATTGCCCTGAGGTGCAGAAATTACTAAACCTTCAATAGCTTCATTAACTAATTGTTTACGGTCATTAAAAAAGAATCTGGACATGATTTTCCAAAGTTATAATTAATAATTGACAAGCAGAATTAATACTGAAGATTCTGTATTTATTTACCAAAGTAAATGATTCAATCTTCAGGCTATCTGAATATTGTGGCAGACACAGCCTGTTTTCAGCACTCAATATTAAGATGCAAACGACACACATAAAATACATTGCTCGCCTGCAAGACAATATATTGCTTTATCTTATGTTGTTTTTTACCACCAGCTGGCCTGACTGACTTGTACTAGCAAGGTGGCAGCAGCGCTATTATAATGTAGACACTTAAGTGGATAAAGTTTAGCCGGAAATTTCATCACAACAACAGATGCATCAATATAAAATTCAGATATAATTTCAGACATCACTTACTTTTGCTGATTAAACACAACAGAGTAGACTTGCCTGATAAATCAGCTAATGCTCAAATATCAATACTAAAACCAGAGAATAAACCAGATGAAAATGAAAATTAAAGGATCAGGCCTGACAGACGGCAATCCAGAAGAAAACAGCAGCTGGGAACGCAATATGCTGGAAAAGCTATTATTTGAAGTTTATCGCGAGCAACGACGTAATCGAATCTGGCGCTGGTTTTGGCGGCTGTTCTGGATTTTCATTATTGTCGTCGTCATTACTTCTTTAGGAAGCACAAAACCAGGTGGTGCACATACTGCGGTTATCGATTTGGATGGTATTATCAGCAGCGACAATAATCAGGCAGATTTATTACGTAAAAGCCTGAAAGAAGCCTATAAAAACAGTAATGTCAAAGGCATTATTATTCGTGCTAACAGTCCTGGCGGGTCGCCGGTTATTTCCAGTATCGCCTATGAAGAAATCCGTTACCTGAAAGCTAAGCATCCGCGCATACCTTTATATATTGTTACGGAAGATATGTGCGCTTCTGGCTGCTACTACATTGCCAGTGCCGCAGATAAAATTTATGCAGATCCATCCAGCCTTGTTGGCAGTATCGGGGTTATTGGCAGCAGCTTTGACTTTACCGGCCTGATAGACAAACTAGGCATTAAGCGCCGGGTAAAAATTGCAGGTAGCAATAAAGATATGGGCGATCCGTTTGTACCAGAAACACCGGAACAGGCAGAAATCTGGCAACAAATGTTAAGCAGCATTCATAAGCAGTTTATTCAGGCTGTGCAACAGGGGCGTGGCAACCGTTTGAAAATTGCTGATAATCCTGACATCTTTAGTGGTCGTGCCTATACCGGTGAAGAAGCCAAAGCAGTTGGTCTGATAGATGACTTTGGGAATGTCTATACTGTTGCACGCGATGTCATTGGTGCACCGGAATTGGTAGATTACACCTCTGAAACCGGCTGGGGCTCACGCCTTGGCAAAGGTATTAGCAGTACATTGCAGCAAAATATTCAGGGCATGGCGAACAAACCATGGTAACTTCTGCTATTGGCAACAATAGCTAATCCGGCTTTCTGACTATTATGCCCATTTATGTTTCCGCAATCTGTTCAGAAACAGAAATGGGCATATCGTTATATAGACCAGTATCACTACTCGCCCAACTTTAAGTATGCTTTTGTACCAGCACTATTTAGTGACATGAATTTATCAAGCCTGCTCTGCCTGTAATCAAATAGTTTAAGTTCACCAACACATACTGAATTTAATTGTTTTCCACTCGATTTGATAGAGTTGTTGGTTATAATATTTCTCCCTTATCCAGCCTCAATATCATGTACCCAATCATCAAGCCGCTGTTATTCCAACTGGATCCAGAAACTACCCATCACCTGACATTAAAATGTTTGCGACTACTGCATCGCTATCATTGCGGTTTTTTACTTAAAGGCAAACACAATCATGCCAATAATACACTGGCCGAAAGTGATAGCAGCAGTACAACGACACTGATGGGTCTGACTTTACCCAACCCGATAGGTTTAGCAGCAGGGCTGGATAAAAATGGTGAATATATAGATGCACTGGCCATGCTTGGTTTTGGCTTTATAGAAGTGGGAACCGTTACCCCATTACCGCAAGCTGGCAACCCCAAACCGCGTTTATTCAGATTACCTTCACAACGGGCAATTATTAATCGCATGGGGTTTAACAACTATGGTATTGATACCCTGATTAACAATATTGCAAACAGCCAGTATCGGGGGATACTCGGTATTAATATTGGCAAAAATGCGGCCACGCCAATAGAGAAAGCTGTAGATGATTATCTGATTTGTCTGGAAAAAGCCTATCCCTATGCCAGCTACATCACCGTCAATATTTCTTCGCCCAATACCAGCAATTTACGCAGCCTGCAAAGTGCCAATGAACTGGACAGATTATTAAATCATCTGAAAAACCGGCAGGCACAGCTGGCAACTCAGCAAAGCCGTTATGTACCCATTGCCATTAAAATTGCACCTGATCTGGATGAAGAGCAAATTGCAGCTATTGCTGATGTCGCACTGAATACACAGATAGACGGGATTATCGCTACCAATACCACCATTGATAAAACTGTCCTGGGTAACCACAAATTTGCGCAGGAAGCCGGAGGTATGTCTGGTTTGCCAGTACAGACACAAAGTAACCATGTACTGCGCCAACTCTCTGCCCTCCTTGATTCGCAGATTCCACTGATTGGTGTAGGCGGCATTACCTCCGGTGCTGATGCGGCTGAAAAAATTCGCCTTGGTGCCACTGCATTGCAACTGTATTCCGGTCTGATATTTCGCGGCCCTCAGCTAATTAAAGAATGCATCAATGCCTGCCACCAGCTAAAATAACATCCTGTCCGGATAGTTAAAATTTATAATAATTTATTGTATTATCATTATATTTTCACCAATCATACCTCATCCGGACTCACTGCAAACATTAACACTCCTCTCTGTACCTATTATTTGATTTTACCTTCTCTCCTCTTTGCATTTTCTGGCATACAACTTTATGCGACTGCGTTTGGCAGTAAGCTCACGCCTGCGCTATGATATCAGCTTTCATGCAAATATTTGCCCAGATTACTTTGTGCAGTTTTTATCTGTACAGGCAAAAACTGCACAAAGTAATTTGATTAAATTGAAAGCCACATCATGCATAACAGCGACATACCGCTGCCAAAGGATATCCAGCGGCCAGCAGAAACCGTATTGGTGAATATTACCCCGCAAGAAACCAGAGTAGCTGTTATGGAAGAAAACAGGCTGTGTGAAATTCACATAGAACGTAACAGCGGTTATGGTCTGGTAGGTAATATTTATCTGGGTGTTGTCCGGCGCGTACTGCCCGGCATGCAAAGCGCCTTTATTGACATCGGCCTGGAACGTGCTGCTTTTCTGCACATTGTTGATATTCTGGAGCAGCGTCAGAAACCCGAGCAGCCCCTGCGTATTGAACACATGCTGCATGAGGGTCAGGCAATTGTTGTACAGGTAATCAAAGACCCGATCAACACCAAGGGAGCGCGCCTGTCTACGCAGATATCACTGGCAGGACGCTTTCTGGTACACCTGCCACAGGATCAGCATATCGGTATTTCACAACGTATTGAAGACGAAGAAGAACGCAACCATTTACGTGAACGTCTGCAAAAGCTGTTACCAGCCGATGCAGGCCATGGCTATATTATCCGCACCAGTGCAGAGAATGCCACGGATACAGAATTACAGGCTGATATCAACTATTTAACCAAACGATGGCAGCATATTCAACAGTTATCCAAAATCAGCCCGCCGGAAACATTGCTGTATCAGGATTTACCTTTGAGCCTGCGCGTATTGCGCGACATGTATAGTGACAATATTGACCATATCATCGTAGATTCAACAGCCAATTATGAAAGCATGCGTGAATTTGCCATGAACTACTCTCAAGGCGCACTGGATAAACTGAAATTATTCCAGAATGACAGTCCACTATTTGAAGCGCACAATATCGAAACCAGAATCACCCAATCCCTACAGCCACGGGTAAATCTGGACTTCGGCGGTTATATTATTATAGAACCAACTGAAGCCATGACCACCATTGATGTCAATACTGGCGGGTTCGTAGGTGCACGCAACTTTGAAGAAACCATCTTTAAAACCAATCTGGAAGCATGTCATGTGATTGCACGCGAGCTGCGCTTACGTAATCTGGGTGGCATTATTATTATTGATTTTATTGACATGACCAACGAAGCACATCAAGAGGAAATTCTGACTGAGCTGGCACAGGCACTGGCTTATGACCGCACTCGAGTGACCCTTAACGGCTTCACCAGTCTCGGACTGGTCGAGCTGACACGCAAACGCACACGCGAAAACCTGTCCCAGATCCTGTGCGAACCCTGCCCGGCCTGCCAAGGGCGCGGCCGACTGAAAACCGCACAAACCATATGCTATGAGATTCAGCGCGAAATCGTGCGTGAATCACGCCGTATAAATGCACAAGAATTTCGCATACTTGCTTCACCAAGTGTCATTGATTTATTTCTGGATGAAGAAGCCAACTCTCTACACATGTTAAGTCAATTCATCGGCAAACCGATTGCGCTGGCAGTAGAAGCCACCTACAATCAGGAACAATATGATATTGTGCTGCAATAATTTTATTCTGCAAAAGAGAAACCAGACGTATGAACTTACCTGATGCTGCTCAGGCAGAAAGCCTGTGGCAAACCATTCGCCATGAAACTGAAAATGCGGTGCGTAACGAGCCGATACTGGCCAGCTTTCTGCATCTGAGCGTATTACGCCATAAAAACTTTGCCCGCATGCTCGCCTTTCATCTTTCCACCAAAATGTCCAGCGCGGTAATGGATGCGCGGGCATTGTTTGAAATCTATCTGGAAGCATTACATCAGGATCCGGCCATTATTCATGCTGCACTGGCCGATATTATTGCCTACTATGAGCGCGATCCGGCCTGTGATACCTATTCCCTGCCATTATTGTATTACAAAGGTTTTCATGCCATACAGACCCATCGGATTAACCATTGGCTCTGGCAGCAGAATCGCCATACACTGGCCTATTTCCTGCAAAACCGTGCCTCAGAAGTATTAGGTGTTGATATTCATCCTGCCGCCTCAATGGGATATGGCATCATGATTGATCATGGTACCGGAGTGGTCATCGGCGAAACAGCGGTATTAGGCAATAATATTTCCCTGCTACACGGTGTTACTCTCGGAGGTTCTGGTAAACAAAGCGGAGATCGACATCCGAAAATCAGTGATGGCGTTATGATTGGTGCCAATGCTTCTGTACTGGGCAATATTCGGGTACACACCTGTGCTAAAGTGGGTGCGGGCAGTGTGGTGGTTAATGACGTTCCTGAATACTCAACGGTAGTAGGCGTACCCGCACGGGTTATTAGCAAAACAGATAAACATGAAAGTCCGGCACAGCAAATGGATCAGCGTATTTAAAAGTACAGCTTGTTCAGACATCTTAAAATACAGCTACCGTCCGATACTAACTGGAGAATTCAGGCATAAATCTGTTTTCGGCGTGACAGGCATACACTAAAGGCTGCCTACAAGTTGATGCAATCAACCAGTCTGGATAAATCACATTTATTTAACGGTGGCTGATAGCTGGATAGAATAATAAGACTGATTATCTGGATTGAATTTACTTCAGGCACAACACCATATTAACTACCCACATATCTAATCAATAGCTAGTTAATATCGGTGCATTAACCGGCTATGCTAACACATTCAAATAGCATAAAGATAAAAAGGCATAAAAAAACGCAAACCCTAATTAGAATTTGCGATTTATTTGGTGGCGAATCAGGGATTCGAACCCCGGACACAAGGATTATGATTCCTCTGCTCTAACCGACTGAGCTAATTCGCCGTATCTCGTTTTCAAGAGAGACGCAATTATACGATATTTTTTCGCACATGCAAGTACTAGTTAAGCAGAAAATTATTATATAATTGTTTTAAAAAATAATTTTATTTCATTCGCACTTATTTAATTTTGTTACAGCAGTCAAATGTGCCTCAGCTCGCGTTTGCAGCAAACAGCGCAACTCTTCGCTGGTTCAGCACAGGTATCACTATGCTTTATGATACAATTCAGCCATTTTTATATCCAGCCAATTTCCAAGGAATATCATGAGTTTGAAATGTGGCATTGTGGGTTTACCCAATGTGGGCAAATCCACCCTGTTTAACGCCCTGACCCAGTCTGGCATTGAAGCTGCCAACTACCCTTTCTGTACTATTGAGCCAAATGTCGGCATTGTTGAAGTACCAGATGAACGTATGGCTGAACTGGCCAAAATTGTTAACCCGAAACGCACCCAGCCGGCCATTGTTGAATTTGTCGATATTGCCGGATTGGTAGCTGGTGCCAGCAAAGGCGAAGGTCTGGGTAACCAGTTTCTCGCCAACATCCGTGAAACCGATGCCATTGTTAATGTGGTACGCTGTTTTGATGATGACAATATTGTCCATGTTGCCGGCAAAGTAGATCCGATTTCCGATATTGAAGTTATTGGTACCGAGCTGGCACTGGCAGATTTGGCCAGCGTAGAAAAAACTATTGTGCGTGAAGGTAAACGGGCCAAATCCGGTGACAAGGAAGCACAAAAACTGGTGGCTATTCTGGAACGCCTACAGCAACACCTGCTGGAAGGTAAACCAGTTCGCGCAGCCGGGCTGGATCAGGACGAGCTGGCGCTGATTAAACCACTGTGCCTGCTGACGGTTAAACCTGCCATGTATGTGGCCAATGTGGCCGAGAATGGCTTCGATAACAACCCCCATCTGCAACGCCTGCAACAGCTAGCCGCACAGGAAAATGCGCCTGTTGTTACCCTGTGCGCTGCTATGGAAAGTGAAATTGCAGATCTGGACGAGGCTGATAAAGCAGAATTCTTAGCAGAAATGGGCTTAAAAGAGCCCGGACTGAATCGTCTGATTCGCGCCGGCTACGACCTGCTTGGCCTGCAAACCTATTTTACTGCTGGTGTGCAGGAAGTCAGAGCATGGACTATTCATAAAGGTGATACTGCTCCTCAGGCTGCAGGGGTAATACATACTGACTTTGAACGTGGCTTTATCCGCGCACAGGTAATTGCCTACGCCGATTTTATTGCCTGTGGCGGTGAAGCCAAAGCCAAAGAAGCCGGTAAAATGCGTGCCGAAGGCAAAGAATATGTGGTGAACGACGGCGACGTCATCCACTTCCTGTTTAATGTTTAACTGACAGTAACAGCTAGCCAGCAACAGCCCGGGCAGGGCTGTTGCTTTTTTATGCATTCCAGTTCATAGCAAGTCATGATCTAAGCTGGCAAAATTCCCTTACCGAACAGTAAAAGTTAAACTCCCCTGATTTCAGCCGACAAAGATTGTCCTGTTTCTGCATGGCAAAATATCGGCACAACAACCATACATACCATCTTAAGCATTGATTTTCATCATAATTAATGCATTAAATATGCAAATACACATATTAACAGCCTCAGCACCGACAAAAGCAGGTATAACTTCTCTTGCCATAGCCAAACTAATGATTTATCAATTTATGGCAAGCATAAATGCAGTAACAAACAAATCGTGTAAAATAATGCATCATTATTAATTATCTAACTGGAAAACAGGCTAACTGGCCAGAATCAGCCAAAACGTTTTATGATATTTGCTATTTTGGCTTTTTCATGCAGCCAGATACCAGTAAAAACCGGTTTTAGCCATTTTTATTTAATATGAAAGTATAAAATCTCACCATGACCAGTGTTGTTCACGATTTACAGCAGCGTGGCCTGATTGCCCAAACTACCGATGCTCAGGCTCTTGATACCTTATTAAACGAACAGAAAATCACCCTTTACTGTGGTTTTGACCCCACTGCCGACAGCCTGCATATCGGCCATTTATTACCTATTCTGGTATTGCGCCGTTTTCAACTGGCCGGACACACGCCTATTGCCCTTGTAGGTGGTGCCACCGGCATGATTGGCGACCCCAGTTTCAAGGCTCAGGAACGTTCACTCAATACATTGGAAACCGTACAGGATTGGGTAGCCAAAATACGTGCCCAGTTGCAGCCATTTCTCAGCTTTAGCGGTGAAAACGCAGCCATCATGGCGAATAACTACGACTGGTTCGGCAACATGAACTGTCTGGATTTCCTGCGCGACATCGGTAAACACTTTTCCGTGAACGCCATGCTGAATAAGGAATCCGTAAAACAGCGTCTAAGCCGTGATGATGTGGGTATTTCTTTTACTGAATTCGCTTATGCCCTGCTACAGGGTTATGACTTTGCCGAGCTGTATCGCCGCCACGGTGCCGTACTACAAATTGGTGGTTCAGACCAGTGGGGCAATATCACCGGTGGTATTGACCTGTCCCGCCGCCTGCATCAGGCTACCGTATATGGTTTAACCCTGCCACTGGTAACCAAAGCTGATGGCACCAAATTCGGCAAAACCGAAGGTGGCGCAGTGTGGCTAAGTGCAGAGAAGACCTCCCCCTATCAGTTCTACCAGTTCTGGTTAAAAGTTGCTGATGCCGATGTATACAAATTCCTCAAATACTTTACCTTCCTCAGCGTTGCCGATATAGATGCCATTGAAGCAAATGATCAGGCCAGTGGCACCAAGCCGCAAGCGCAGCGTATTCTGGCTGAAGAAATGACCCGGTTAATTCATGGTGAAGAAGCACTGGCAGCTGCCCAGCGTATTTCTGCCAGCCTGTTTGCCGAAGACCAGAGTGCTCTTACTGAAAGCGATTTCCAGCAATTATCTTTGGACGGCCTGCCCGCCTTTACCATTACCGATTCCATTAACATTGTACAGGCATTAACCACAGCAGCGCTGGCTAAATCCAACAATGAAGCACGCGGCTTTATCAGTCAGGGAGCAGTAATGGTTAATGGTCAGAAAATAGACAGTGCTGACTATGTATTCAGCGATAGCGACAAACGTTTCGGACAATACACCATTGTACGTCGCGGTAAACGCAACCATGCCTTACTGGTGTGGCAATAATTTTTTCAGATTCTACAAATGCACAACTCAAAGGAGTAAATATGAGTGATCACAGTACTATCCTGCAACACCTGCCCGTGGGCGAAAAAGTCGGCATTGCTTTTTCCGGCGGGCTGGATACCTCAACAGCATTGCTGTGGATGAAACTGAAAGGTGCCTTACCCTACGCCTATACGGCCAATCTGGGACAGCCAGATGAAGACGATTACCATGCCATTCCAGAAAAAGCACTGAAATACGGTGCACAGAAAGCCCGGCTGATTGATTGCCGTACTCAACTAGCACGTGAAGGTATCGCAGCCATTCAAAGCGGTGCCTTTCATGTGCACACTGGTGGTATGCCGTATTTCAACACCACGCCGTTAGGCCGCGCTGTTACCGGTACGATGCTGGTGGCCGCAATGAAAGAAGACGATGTCCATATCTGGGGTGACGGCTCAACCTATAAAGGCAACGATATTGAACGCTTCTATCGCTATGGCCTGTTAACCAATCCGGCTTTGCGCATTTACAAACCATGGCTGGATCAGCAGTTTATTGATGAGCTGGGCGGTCGGCATGAAATGTCGGAGTTCCTGATTGCTCAGGGTTTCGACTACAAAATGTCAGTAGAAAAAGCCTACTCAACCGATTCCAATATGCTTGGTGCAACCCATGAAGCCAAAGACTTGGAAATGCTCAATAGCAGCATGAAAATCGTACAGCCAATCATGGGGGTTGCTTTCTGGGACGAGCAGGTAACCATCAAGGCAGAAGAAGTACGCGTACGTTTTGCAGAAGGCGTACCAGTAGCTTTAAATGGGGTTGAATACAATGATCCGGTAGCCTTGATTCTGGAAGCCAATCGAATCGGCGGCCGCCATGGTTTGGGTATGACCGATCAGATTGAAAACCGCATTATTGAGGCCAAATCACGTGGTATTTATGAAGCACCGGCGATGGCATTGCTGCATATTGCCTATGAGCGTCTGCTCACCGGTATTCATAATGAAGATACCATCGAACAGTACCGCATCAATGGCTTGCGTCTGGGCAGATTGCTGTATCAGGGGCGCTGGTTTGACTCACAGGCACTGATGCTGCGCGAAACTGCACAGCGCTGGGTAGCTAAAGCCATTACTGGTGAAGTAACTCTGGAATTACGTCGTGGTAACGATTACTCTATTCTTAATACCGAATCGCCAAATCTGACCTATCAGCCGGAACGGCTAAGTATGGAAAAAGTCGATAATACTGCCTTTTCTCCAGCCGATCGTATAGGCCAGCTCACCATGCGTAATCTGGATATTGCCGATACCCGTAATAAACTGGGAATCTATACCAAGAGTGGGCTGTTATCAGTAAATCAGGATGCATTGCTACCTCAATTAACTGATAAAAAAGATATTCTGTAAGATTCATAATTTAAAAAATTCAAAAACCGGATGGCATTTATGCGCCACCCGGTTTTTTATTGCAAATATAATCTAATTGGCATCTATAAATATTAGGTTCAATCATTTGACCAATGCGTTTACCGTGTCGATTATTGCACCAGCTGTGCCATAATCTTCATACGTTAAATGATCAGCAAATTACCGGAAATGCCTCGACAATACCATCTTCCTCTTCGACAGAACGCGAACTGTGCCTTTCACAATCAACTTCTTTTACTATTATAGCTTGTACTACTAGCCACATGCCGTAATATGACTTCAACTAAACCATCAAGCTTTTTATAGTGCCATATTAAAGTATAAGCTGTATTAGGTTCATTAAAGGCATATTTATCTCTTCACAATATCCCAGAATCTTAATCATTCAGATTATCTACTACGGTAACAGCATTATCTTGTAATATATTTCTTACTGGGATAGATATTTATTTTGCAGAAATAAATATAAGAGATAAATTTATAAATACTTCAGTCAGCACTGAATAAACTATTCGTATTAGATATAAACAAACTATTGCTATTGGAAAGAAAATAAATAACCTGACAAGGTTATCAAGTATGCCATTCTTAATCTGAGTTACTTTAACATCAGATACTGTATTGGCTGAATTTAATTCCATTTTTAAAATTCTGGCTGCGCGATAATTTTGTTCTGAAGTACCACAAAATTTAAATCCTTGTTTAAGCAAATGCTTTGTATACTGATTACAGTAACAAAAGCACATGACTACAATAAATAGCAGTGTCCCCAATCTGGGAAAATTAAGCTGAGCACCAAGAAAGGAAATAATTACGCACCAGATAAACCAGTACAATGAGCCTCGAACATCTTTAACTAATAATGGAGTAAGGAAACCCATAAAAAAAGGCGTTATAGATAATCCCGTATATGCTATTTTAAATTCACCTGTATCTGGATTAAACATAGGCGTTAGCTTACGTTTTAAAGCCAAAAAAGGAATTTTAATAGTAAATGAATACTTTGGCTGATACTCATTTTCGTTAAACAGTCTATACTCCTCAGACTTCTCTACTTTAGTTTCAACAGGTTCTAATAGTTCAGGAATTATCTCCTGCCTTAACTGTGGATTTTCTGTCAGCAATTTAGCATTATATTTTGTCCGCAAATCAGGGTTAAGCAATACTTTGCGACAGGTTTGCCATCTTTCCCAATCTAAAATCTGCTCATCTGCTGCCCTTTTCAATGCACAACGGATTTCATCATCGCTAGCAGATAAACTAACCTTTAGCAGAGAATATAAGTTAATCATCGCCATATTTCTCACCCTATTATTCAGATTAAATGTGTTAATTACAATCCAGCAAGCACTTAACTTTCATTCTTTATACTGCAAATTGACTGTTATACGCAATTTTATGCGGCATTCAGAAAAATATTCACAAAAAACTAATATTAAAGCTAAAATGTAATTACTCAATAATATATATATTTCCAGAGTAAATTATTCTACCATTGAACTGAATAAACTCTTATGAAATAAATATGTACACAAAAGATTATTTCGAACAAAATGGCTATGCTGTTATTAATGCATTAATTACGCCGCAACAACTAACAGAAATAGAACAACAGCTAGAACAGGTTAATTTAACCACTGCTGGCAGCCGTGAATTACTTACACTGCCTGGTGCCAGTTACTTGCTAACGATTTAAAAACCAACACGCTGCTAACTACTCTGCTTCCAGAAAAACCGATTGCGATTCAATGCACCTTATTCAAAAAATCAGCAGACAAAAACTGGCTGGTACCGCTACATCAGGATTTAAGTATAGCTGTCAGACACCGGTTCTGTGACAGCCGCTTCACAGGCTGGTCTCACAAACAGAATATATTGTTTGTACAGCCACCCGCGCAATATATGCAGCAACTTGTTGCAGTAAGATTGCACATAGACGATTGTTTGCATGAGCATGGTCCGCTCAAAGTGGTTGCGGGTACACATCAGCATGGCAGAATTGCTGAATCAGAACTGCTACGGCTGCGTGATCAACAAAGAGAGCAAGAGTGTATTTTATCCAAAGGTGGTGCGGTTATTATGCGACCGCTTATTGTGCACTCATCTTCTAAAGCCATCCAGACAAATGGCAGACGGGTATTACACTTTCTGTATGCGCCTGCGACTCTGGCTGAAACCATTCCCTTTCAATTCTGCATTTGAATGTCCCAGTATTCATCAGACGGGAACTGACCATATTCATGAACTGGATACAGTTAATTATTTATACTGTGAATTAATCTATTTTTCAGACTAAATAAATAATCCAGTTAATCTACTTATATTAGCCACAAATATTTCATTAGCAAACTAACTCGATAGTGAGTCTGATTAATGGGACAACATAGTTTTATCACAATCAATCAGCTCAAATAATGGTTCTCCGGTATCTGATTCATCGACATCAAACTGATGATTTTATTTAACCAGAATAGTAACCATTGTCTTACAGTGAATTTACACAATAATACTAAATATTCAGATATCTGCCAGGGTGCAACTGCGTTGCCATAAGGATATTTTACAACGTAAATGGCCAACATATTGCAATGGATAAACCGGTACCACAGAGGGGATATCACCAGCGCGCATATGCAGCAAATCACTGGGTGCAACCCACTCAGCCGGGGTTTTGGTTAAAGGCAGTCCAGCATAATCATAGGCGGCTACTACTAGCTGCGAGCAAAAATAGCGATCAGAAGAGAAAGGTGTTACCTGCACCAATGCCATGGTATTCAGACACAGATGGCGAAAGGCACGGGGAATTACTGGTAATTCGCATACTTTACGCGTGAAAGTATAAGGAGTTTGCTTGATAATACCCAGATAATTGTATTTCCCCCCAGCTTCAGCCTTGGCAAATTGACGAATTTTTTCAGCCTGCAAATTATTCAAATGTGGATGGCGATAAACCACCAGTAACGGACTTTCATCAACACTTTCAGCCAGTGACATAATATGCACACCGCCACCAACAGCCTCTGCAATTTCGCCATCGCCCAGATACAGAAATGCATGGCTGACCGATGTGTTACCAAACAGACGCAAAACGCGTGAATTCAGACTAGAATCAGCAGAAAATAAAATATCACCACTTTGTAAGTCCATTGGTTCAACCAATACTACACCGGTCTGCGGAGCTGTATTTTGCCGTTGAAATTTTACGACAACATGTTTTTTCTCTCCAGAAGTATCAGGGACTCGATGAAACTGGGCAGTGCAGGCAGCACAAAGATAACAGCATAAAATTAAGAACAGAAATTTTGCATATTTCATAATTAAAACGATATTAAATTGAGTTTTATAAATATTTCTCATTATTTAAAGCTTAGTTTCCGTTTGAACTCAATAAATAAGAATTTAATCAACACTTTCCCGTTTACTTGAGCAACAATTCTATATGCTGGACATAATTGTTAATAAAAATTTATGAATTTAGTTAAAAATAACTGATATTTTTTACATTAATAGATTTAATATTCACATAATAACATATATTAACATTTATAAGCTAATCATCAAAAAGCAGCAGTAATAAATAAAATATCTATTTTAATTAAAAACTGCAGCAAACTACCATTTTTGCAAATCGCACTGGCAATAACAAAAAAATATATTTAAGCTACCCAAATTATCATTGATACAAAAAAACCCTGCTTAGAGCAGGGTTTTTTATCACTAAGGTAGAAAATTATCTAACTTTTTTAGCTACCATAGTGCGGATTTTAACGTCTACACGGCGATCAGGTGCGATACATTCGATCAAAGCAGCACGTTTCTTGGCAGCTGAAACTTTTTTGCCCAGTTTGGCAACTTCAGCCTGACAGGATTCGGTCATGCGTGCTTCAGATTTGCCCAAGCCAACTGCAGAGATTTTCTCAGCAGGAACGCCTTTGGAAACCAGATATTCAGCAACAGCATGAGCACGATGATCAGACAGAGTCTGGTTATATGCTTCAGAACCTTTAAAGTCGGTGTGACCTTCAACACGTACAGTTTGTACGCTGCTGTCAGCCAGACGGGTAGCCAATTGATTCAGAGTATCAATTGCTTCCGGACGCAAGTTGTATTTATCAAAGCCAAACAGGAAGTTAGCAGACAAAGATACAGTTTCATCAACAAATTTAGGCGCTTGAGGAGCAGCCTGAGCAACAACGACTGGGTGACCGCAGTTGTTACCCAGAGTAGGCTCGTTATCGTTGTTGAAACGGTTTTTCACACATTCAGGTGTGCCATCAGCACCGTTTTCACGGGTGACAAGAATTTCGCCAGTTCCTTTTTCAGGAGCAGAGCTAGTAGTATAGCCATTGTAAGCACCAGCAGGTTCACCGGTCCAGTCGGCACCCGGTACAACACCATTGGCAAAAGCGGCAGTTGAAGCAGCCATAGCAACGATCAATGCGCTCAATTTTAGCTGTTTGGTCATGTTATTCCCTCATCAAAAAATTTGTTATGTGTTGATTCAGCCTGAAATTCGCCTGATCAAAACACAAATACCATTTACAGGCCGCTCAAACCGGGCGGGTAGCTTGGTAAATCAGGCCTATACTATAAAAAACCGCAGCATAAACTGTCAATATGCAAACTACCAAGGCGAAGCTGCTAGACGACCCGCTTCCTAACTGTGCATCATGCCTAAAAAATAGCTTTGTGTCACTTATTTACAACTAAATTCACGCCCTCACCCTAATTAAGTTGCTTTAAAACAACATGCAAGCTTCTCTTGAGCTGATCGCCCGCAGCAGGCTGATTAGCTTGTAAATTTGTTCAGCCTCAAGTGAAAGTGTCCCATGTCAGAATGGGTAAATTGCGTTATGATGCAGATAAAGAAGCTTTTTTGTTGTATTTGAGCGACAATTAAAACAACGCCAAACTTAAAGGGGCTGAAGCAATATGAAGCTGCAACAGTTACGCTATGCAGTTGAGGTTTATCGTCAAAATCTGAATGTCTCGGAAGCAGCAGAGGTACTGTTTACTTCCCAGCCGGGTATTTCCAAGCAGATTCGCATGCTGGAAGAAGAACTGGGTGTACCTCTGTTTATCCGCCACGGCAAACGTATGGTTGCAGTTACAGCACCGGGCAAAATTGTATTGGAAACTGCCGAACGGGTTTTGCGTGAAGTACAGAATATCAAGCGTATCGGCACAGAATTTGCGGATCAGAATATTGGTTCTCTGACTATTGCCACTACCCATACACTGGCGCGTTACGATTTACCCGAAGTCGTATCTGCTTTCGTTGAGCGCTATCCTCAGGTTCAATTAAGTATTCATACTGCCAGCCCGAAAACCATCAGCCATATGGTACTGGATGGAGAGGTAGATTTTGCTATTGGCATGGGAATGGGAATTGAGCACCCCGAGTTGCGTAAACTGAGCTGTGAGGCATGGAATCGCAGTGTCATTGTTCCCGACAATCATCCCCTGTTGAATCTGAAACGTCCGTTACGACTGGAGGACATTGCTGCCTACCCGCTCATTACCTATGATATTGCTTTCAACGAACAATCCAAAATTGCCCGTGCCTTTACTCAGGAGGGTTGTAATTTACCCAGAGTAGTACTGGCTTCAGCTGATACAGATGTAATAAAAACTTATGTAAAACAAGGATTGGGGATTGGGCTAATGGCCAGCATGGCTTTTGACAGTACACAGGATCAGGGTTTGCAGTTAATTAGCGCTGAACATTTATTTGAACCTTCGTTTTCACAGATTATACTCAGGCAGGATGTTTATCTGCGCGGCTTTGGCTATGAGTTTCTGGCCTTATTCGCTCCGGGGCTAACGCGTGCCCGGATTGAGTCTGCATTGTATTCTTCTTTCGAAGAAGATTTTTCAATTTAAGAATGCATTTATACCATAGCCATTTTGTATGCATTGTACAAAATGGCTATGCAAATAGTTTTAACTGATATCAGGTATCAGGGCATTAGCATTCCGCCGTTAACGTGCAGTGTTTGCCCTGTGATATAACGTGCTTCTTCACTGGCCAGAAACAATACAGCTGCGGCCACATCTTCTACAGTACCAAAATGATTCAATGCAGTTTGTGCTGCAAAGAAATCACGCTGTTCCTGTGGTAAAGCCTGTGTCATATCGGTTTCAATAAATCCGGGTGCAACACAGTTCACAGTAATACCACGTGTACCTACTTCGCGCGCCATGGATTTACTGAATCCAACCAGTCCTGCCTTGGCGGCAGCATAGTTTGTCTGGCCGGCATTACCGGTAAAGCCAATCACGGAAGTCACATTGATAATTCGCCCCCAGCGTGCTTTCATCATGCTGCGCGTTACCGCTTTACTGGCACGAAAGGCTGATTTCAGGTTGATTTGCATGATTTCATCCCATTCTGCTTCTTTCATGCGCATCAGGAGGTTATCGCGGGTAATACCAGCATTGTTCACCAGTATTGCAATATTGCCGATATTACTTTCGATATCCGCAATCAGATTTTCAATACTGTTTTCCTCTGCAATACGTAATTCCCGTCCTTCACCGCCAACATCAGCCAGTGCCTGATTAATACTGGCCACACCAGTAGCAGAAGTTGCCGTACCGATTACCTTAGCTCCTTTTTCAGCCAGAAGCCGGGCAATAGCCGCGCCAATTCCACGGGTAGCACCAGTTACCAGAGCGATTTTACCTGTTAAATCCTGATTCATAATTCTTTCCTTTAGCTGGCAGAATGCGCAGCAATAAAACTTTCCATGGTTTCCACACTGGTTAATGCGGCACAGCTGGCACTTTTATCAATTCGTTTAGCCAGACCAGCCAGCACTTTACCCGGACCACACTCTGCAAATTCAGTAATACCTTCTGCCACCAGCTTGCTCACTGTTTCGGTCCAGCGTACCGGTGAATACAACTGCTGCACCAGCGCCTGTTTAATTGCTTCCGGCTCTGAATGCACGGCAACATCTACATTATGTAATACCGGAATCTGCGGCGTTTCAACTTTAACCTGTGCCAAAGCCGTAGCCAGTTTGACGGCAGCCGGTTTCATCAGGCAACAGTGAGAAGGTACAGATACAGGTAAAGGCAGTGCACGTTTGGCACCAGCCGCTTTAGCCAGTTCACAGGCGCGGGAGATGGCCGCAGTACTTCCGGCTATCACTACCTGACCGGGCGAGTTATAGTTTACTGCTTCGGCAACAGTACCAGACAATTCATTTTGCGCCTGTAAGCAAACCTGACGCACGATATCATCATCCAGTCCCAGGATTGCTGCCATTGCGCCTTCATCAGCTGGTACAGCTTCCTGCATCAACTGAGCACGCAGGCGAACCAGTTTAACGGCATCATTAAAGGCCAGACTGCCGGCTGCTACCAGAGCGGAGTATTCGCCCAGACTATGACCCGCCAGCATCACCGGCATCTGTCCGTGCAGTTGCTGATAGACACGCCAGCTAGCAATACCGGCAGTCAGCATCAGTGGCTGGGTGTTAACGGTTTCATTCAGGGCGGTGTTGTCCTCACCATTCATCAGAGCCCACAAATCCTGATCAAGCACTGCCGAGGCCTGTTCAAATGTTTCTTTAACAACGGCCATGTCGTTGAAACCGGCCATCATATTGAGACTTTGTGACCCCTGACCGGGAAAGAAAAAAGCAATACTCATGGTCTTCCTTGATTTGAATGGAACTAATGTCCAAATAATTATTTTGATGGAGGCTGGTTAGCCTGTAAAGGCTGATTGTGGTGCAGAAACATTCTGGCACCAGCTGGAGCGCCTATTGCATAAGCCAGATTAGCTTCTAGTGACTGGGTAAATGGCCCCTGATAGATTTTATTACCCATATGGGTCAGATTGGAGCGTGCATCAACATAAACTTTACCGCCCAGTAGATTCCATAAACGGCAAAAACTGAAATCCTCAGACAAATAGCGTTTGGTTACCGGATCAACCAGACAGTCATAAAAACGGTAATGATAGCCCTGATCGGCAACACCAAGAGAATCAGGCTGATATTGCAGTTCAGGATAAGCTTGTATCAGACGGGTAAAGACCTGACGCTTAATAACCATGAATCCGGTTGGCGCTTCCGGAAGCTCAATAAAGCCTTCGTCATCAACCTGTACATGCACTTCATTATTGGCATCTGCCTGACTAATATTGATGGTATAGCGGGTATAGGTGGCATTGAACTGCTGCTGGGTCATATGTGCGTCAATACCTTCCGCTGGCCATGACTCAAACTTGAGCGGATACACGCCAGCAACAATATCGCGATCTGCCAGCAGCAGGCGCTGAAATGCTTCCGGTGAAAAACCAATATCGGTATCAACCCAGCACAAGTGTGTCCATTCAGGATGCGCCAGGAACTCGGCTACGCAATTATTGCGCGCCCGGGTAATCAGGCTTTCACCCTGATGCATGAATACCTGTATCGGAAAACCGGCACTGGTATGCGCCGCCACCAAAGCCAGCAACGACTGTACATAATTACCAAAGTAACGGCCATCATGGCTGGGTGACATAATGACCGGATACATACTGGCTAACGCAGATTGAGGTAGCATAATCCGACCCTGATAAGAACGATATTAGTATTTCAGGGTAATCGCACCCCAGGCAAAACCACCACCAATACCCTCGAGTAATAAAGTCTGGCCATGCTGGATGCGACCGCTTTTAATCCCTTCATCCAGAGCAAGCGGAATAGAGGCAGCGGAGGTGTTACCCTGCTCTGCCAGCGTAACAATGACTTTGTCCATCGGTACGCCCAGATGACGGGCAGTGGATTCGATGATACGCAGATTGGCCTGATGCGGAATAATCCAGTCTATATCAGCCGGCTGTAAATCAGATTCTTCAATAACTTCTTTGGCAATATTGGCCAGTGCCTTGACAGCAAATTTATACACTGCCTGACCATCCATATAAAGATAGGGTGACCCTTCAATGGCACCGGCAGCGATTTTTCCCGGCGTTTGCAGGATATGGCTATAGCCGCCATCTGCCTGTAATCTGGTCTTGATGATACCGCCCTCCTGTTCGGAGGCACCCAGAATTACAGCTCCGGCACCATCACCAAACAGTACGCATGTACGCCGGTCATTCCAGTCTAGCAGGCGGCTGAAAGTTTCAGCGCCAATAACCAGTGCTTTGCTCGCCATACCGCTTTTGATATAGGCATTGGCCGTAGCCATTGCATACATAAATCCGGCGCACACGGCCTGAACATCAAATGCCGGGCAACCAGAAATACCAAGTTTGTTCTGTACGATGCAGGCAGTAGCCGGAAAGGTCATGTCTGGCGTTGATGTAGCGACAATAATCAGATCGATGTCATCTGCGGCTATAGCAGCATCGGCGAGTGCGGCCTGTGCTGCAGCAACAGCCAAATCACTGGTCTGTTCATTTTCACCAGCAATATGGCGCGCTTTGATACCGGTACGTGTGGCAATCCACTCATCTGAGGTATCAACAATTTTGCTCAGGTCATCATTGGACAGACGGCGTGCAGGCAGATAACTGCCTGTGCCTAGAATATGAGCATTTAGCATGGCATAGTCTTTATTTACGACAAAGGCCACATTTTAAACAAAGTTATTTAACTTGTCTGCCTTTGTAACAGGATGATTTATTCTTCCAGTGCAGCCAGTTGCTGGGCTACACCGGCCTGAATTTTCGTGATTGAATCTGCTTTGATGGCCTTGTAAGCCTCCTGCAGTGCAAAACAGAAACCCGTAGCATCGGTGCCACCATGGCTTTTGACTACCACACCACGCAAACCAAGAAAAATAGCACCATTGAAGCGTCGTGGGTCCAAACGTTGTTTAAAGCCTTTTAATGTTGGTAACGCAATCAAAGCGGCCAGTTTATTAAACCAGCTGCGGGTAAACTCCTCTTTAACAACTGTACCAACGAATTTAACAGCACCTTCTATACTTTTCAGCATGGCATTGCCGGTAAAGCCATCAACTACGAGTACATCGACTTCAGCCGTAAAAATGGCATTACCTTCAACATTACCGATAAAATTCAGATTGCTGCGCCGTAGAAGCTGATAGGTTTCCTTGACGGCGGCATTACCCTTGATATCTTCAGTACCAACATTAAGCAAACCCACCCGCGGGCGGATATTTTCAGGCGACAGTGCTGCCACCTGCTGGCTGCCAACTATAGCAAACTGTAAAAGCTGAGTACTACTGCAATCAACATTGGCACCAAGATCAAGTACCAGTGTGACATGATTATTGCGGCCGGGTAAAAACTTGGCAATAGCCGGACGATCAATACCGGCAATGGTTTTTAATACAAAGCGTGCGGTTGCCATCAGGGCACCAGTATTACCAGCCGATACGGCAGCCTGCGCCTGACCTTCTTTAATCTGGTTGATGGCCACACGCATGGAAGAATCTTTTTTATTCTTGAGCGCTGACGTTGGTTCTTCATCCATGCCTACCACTTCACTGGCAGAACAGATAGTAATCCGCTCCATGGAAGCGTTGGCTTCAGTTAATGCATTTCTGATTTTAGTCTCGTCACCAACGAGAATCAGTGCCGCATCTGTTTGCTGCTGTAAAAATGTCAGCGCACCCGGAATGGTTACATCCAGTCCGAAATCGCCGCCCATTGCATCAACTGCGATGGTTTTCAAGGTCATATGTTATGCCTCAGGTGTCGTTTGGGCTGCAACGTTTTCATAGTGCTCATCAATATCAAGTGCATCCCAAGGATAATTAATCCACCAGTCGTCAACCTGTATTGCGCTATAGAAAGGTAAATCAGCTGGCAATACCCCTTTTTTGGGTTTGCGTTTCTCGTGCAATACAGCAACGCCCAGCTGCTGGAAACCTTCATGCTGTAATTCACGAATACAGTATTCTAGTGTAGCCCGACTGTCATCCACTTCGTCAACAATCAGCAGTTTTTTGTCTTTCATTTTTTCATCAAAACCATTAGTCCACTGGATTTTCTGTGGGCAGTCGGTCGGACAGTCGTTGATGTCATAATAAGACAAAGTAACAGTATATACAGGAATATTCAGAAAACTTCGCAATATACGAGCCGGAATAAATCCACCACCACCGATAGCAATCATTGCATCAAATGAATGTCCTGATTTCTGGATTTTTTCTGCCAGCTGTTTGATGGCACGATGTATGTCTTCGTAGTTATACCAGATTTTTTTCATGGGAAACCCGGGTCAATATAAAGAGCAAGCCACTGATGGCTGCTGGAAAAGTGGAAGTATTTTATTTAACAGGATGAATTATCCTGCTAACAATGGATACAAAAAAGCCAGTGATTGCTAATGCAATGTCTGGCTTTCATACGCATTTAATAATCACAGATGTGAATTATTCACCTTTGGCTTTGATTACCTTGCGTCCGCGGTACATACCATTTGGAGAAATGTGATGACGCAGATGTACTTCACCAGTAGTGGTGTCAGTAGAAACCTGTACAGCGGTCAGACCATCGTGTGAACGGTGCATACCACGTTTTGAAGGTGATTTTTTGTTTTGTTGTACTGCCATGTTAAAGCTCCTGGGTAATTTAAGTTAATTCGTTAGTGGCCGCTTTTCAGTCCTGCCAGTCTGGCAAAAGGATTGCCAGAGTCTTGATTGGTTTGGGGTGCCAGAGTGTGATCACAATCTTCATGTCGCGGAGCAACCGGAATCGCCATTAAAATCTGGTCTTCCAGCAGTGCAGTAAGATTATATTCTGCACTCCATACTGCGCCTTCAAGTGATTCATCAGCGGCCATGGCCTCGTCCAGCAACTGTTCGCTGGCAAACAGCACTATATGCGACTGGTCATTCAGCGCCCAGGAAACTGCCTGTAAACAGCGCTGACACACCAGCTGCAACTCACCTTCTATGCTGATATCGATAAAAGGACGCTGCCAGCGGTCAATACCACCGCTGACTTTATACTGGATAATGCCATCGCGTTGCGCCAAAAGTTCATGTGACCAAACCCGCCGGTCAAGCGCCTGAAGCTGCAATTGACCGCCGCGTTGCTGCTGTTCACGTGTGAACGTGGCTGTATCAATCAAAATAGGGTCTAACATAAACGGCGGATGATATAATTTAAGTCTTCTAATGTCAATGAGTTCGCAATTATGCCAATTGAGAAAAAGCTGATTCTGGCCTCCAGTTCATGTTTTCGCCAGCAGCAGCTTCAGCAATTGAACATTCCTTTTGAGGCAGTCAAACCTGATTTTGAGGAAATACCACTACCTGGCGAAGCTGCGCCACAGACTGCCTTACGTCTGGCCAGTGGTAAAGCCCATTCGCTAGCCAGTCTTTATCCAGATACATTGATTATCGGCTGCGATCAGGTAGCATGGTGTCGCGAACAGCAACTGGGTAAACCGCTAACCGTGGCAAAAGCACAACAGATGTTACACTATTTAAGTGGTCAGGAGGTGGTGTTTTACAGTGCCCTGACGGTACTGAATGTTGCTGAAAACCGCCTGCATCAGCATATTGATGAAACACGCGTTATGATGCGTACTTTAACAGATGCCCAAATTAGTTATTATCTGACGCTGGAACCTGATGCAATCCATTGTGCCGGTGCGGCCAAAAGTGAAGGACTGGGCGCACTGTTGATTAAACGTATTGAAAGCACAGACCCACATGCGCTAATTGGTTTGCCGGTTTTTCGTCTGGTGGACTTTCTACTGGCTGAAGGAATAAATATTTTATGAGCAGCCCTGTACTCTATCTGATTCCTACACCATTAGGAACGGCAGACACGCCCTGTCTGCTTGCATATGAACGGGAATATATTGTTAATCTGACCGATTTTGTTGTTGAAGCCGAAAAAACGGCGCGTGCTCATTTAAAGGCATTTGGCGTACACACGCCGATTCGTGAACTGAATCTGCGTACGCTGAATGAACATACAGCAGAGCGCGATATTGCTGCATTATTGCAACCGTTACAGGCTGGCCGCAGTATGGGCCTACTTAGTGAAGCTGGCTGTCCGGCAGTAGCTGACCCGGGAGCACAGCTAGTGGCACTGGCACATCAGGCTGGTTTTACCGTTATGCCACTGGTTGGCCCTTCCAGTATCATGCTGGCGCTGATGGCCTCTGGCGCCAATGGACAGTGTTTTGCCTTTAAAGGCTACCTGCCTGCAGAGAAAACCGCACGTACAGAACGTCTGCGTGCACTGGAAAACCGTTCACGGCAGGAAAATGAAACCCAGCTTTTCATTGAAACGCCTTACCGCAATGATGCTTTACTGGCAGATGCGATTGCCAGCCTGCATCCGCAAACCCGCCTGTGTATTGCAGCTGATTTAACCATGCCCACTCAAACCATTATCAGTCAGAGTATTGCAACATGGAGAAGCATGAAAGTACTGCCGCAACTGAAAAAAAGGCCATGCCTATTTGTGCTGTATGCTGGCTGATACCTTCCTGACATTTTTTGGGAATAATTTGCGCCCTGCTCTTGTCAAGGTGCACAGCGCTGCCTATAATGCACAACTTCTTTCGGAGTGTAGCGCAGCCCGGTAGCGCACCTCGTTCGGGACGAGGGGGTCGAAGGTTCGAATCCTTTCACTCCGACCATATATTTAAAACCGTCTGTTCAATATGAGCAGACGGTTTTTTTACAACCGAGTAATTTATGTCAAATGACTCTACTATTACAATATAAAGAATAATATTTATACTTTCCAGAAATAAAACAAACCATCGTAAATAGAATTAAATTTTTGCCAAGCTAATGTTTTTACAAAAAAATCCTTTATAGTATGCGTCTCTTGACTGTATGTTTATCATTTAGTAATTAATAAAGCTTTTCCGTTAAGTTATGTAGGCTTTATAATCAGCGGATTATGCCTCATAATGCTCATAATAACTTTAAAACCCAGTAGTTTTTAAACACAAATCCTTGAGAGATTAACATGTTACCACTCGAAATTGAGGAAATGAATCCACCACAAAAGAAACAGCGGTGGTATCAGATTCTATATGTACAGGTAATTATCGCCATTATTATTGGTATTTTACTTGGTAACTTTTTCCCCAGTGTTGGCGAAAGCATGAAGCCTTTGGGCGATGCTTTCATCAAATTAGTTAAAATGATCATCTCCCCGGTTATTTTCCTCACCGTGGTAACCGGTATCGCCGAGATGACCAATATGAAAACCATGGGACGTGTAGCCGGCAAGGCTATGGTTTATTTTCTCACCTTCTCTACTCTGGCACTGGTTATTGGCTTGCTTGTGGCCAATATTGCCCAGCCGGGACACGGTCTGAATATTGACCCGACTACCCTGCAAAGTGCCAAGGTTCATGAATATGTGCAGAAATCACATGAATCCAGTCTGACCGGTTTTCTGATGGACATCATTCCGACTACTGCAATGAGTCCGCTTACCAATGGCAATATCCTGCAAACCCTGTTTATTGCTATTCTGTTTGGTGTTTCTCTGGCCATGATTGGTGAAAAAGCCCGTCCGCTGATCAATATCTTTCATGATTTGTCTGCACCGGTTTTCAAAATGGTATCCATTCTGATGCGCGCGGCACCAGTAGGCGCATTTGGTGCCATGGCCTTTACCATTGGTAAATACGGTATTGACTCTATTGGTAATCTGCTCTACCTGATTCTGACTTTCTATATTTCTTCAGTGCTGTTTATTCTGATTGTGCTGGGTGCGGTAGCCCGTTATAACGGCTTTTCTATTATCAAGCTGGTGAAGTACATTAAGGAAGAACTGTTACTGGTACTGGGCACAAGCTCATCTGAAGCCGCCCTGCCTACGCTGATGCAGAAAATGGAAAATGCCGGTTGCAAAAAATCAATTGTTGGGTTGGTTGTACCTACTGGTTATTCCTTCAATCTGGATGGTACGAATATTTACATGACCCTGGCCGCACTGTTTATCGCGCAGGCTTGTAACATTGATCTGACACTGCAACAGCAGGTATTGTTGCTGCTGGTGGCCATGCTCAGTTCGAAAGGTGCAGCAGGGGTAACCGGCGCCGGCTTTATCACACTGGCTGCCACCTTATCCGTTGTACCGTCTGTACCGGTAGAAGGGATGGCGCTGATTCTAGGTATTGACCGCTTTATGTCTGAATGCCGCGCCCTGACCAATCTGGTTGGCAATGCCTGTGCTACTATTGTTGTTGCACGCTGGGAAAAAGGTCTGGATTCAGAGCGCTTGCATGAAGTGTTGAAATAATCATTTCATTTAGGTGTAAGATTCTGCTTACAGAAATTTAGCGGCCATATCACAGGTGATGAGATTAACAATCTCATCACTTTTTAGATAAAAAAACAGACCAGTTAATATCAACTGGTCTGTTTTTTGAGAATGAATAATCAGCCGACTTTCATACCTGGCTCAGCACCACTATCTACATCCAATAAGAATAGTTTGCCATTACCGGCAGCCGAAGTAATCATGCCCTCAGACATACCAAATTTGGCCATTTTACGCGGCGCAAAATTGGCCACCACGATTACCATGCGTCCAACCAGTTTTTCGGGCTCAGGATAGCTGGCTGCAATACCTGAAAATATCGTACGCTGTTCAAAGCCAAGATCAACCTGAAATTTGAGCAATTTGCTGCTACCTTCAACTTTTTCACATGTCAGCACTCTGGCCACACGCATATCGATTTTCATGAAATCATCAAATGAGGCTGTGGCAGCCACAGCTTCATATGCGGCAGTAGCAGCTGTTGGCGCTGGCTGAATATTCTGGCGATTGGCCGCCACCAAATCATCAATCTGCTTTTGTTCCACCCGCTGCATCAAGTGTTGATAGGCATTAATGCTGTGACCTGCTGGCAGTAAAGTGGTGCTGTCTGCCCAGCTTAGTGGCGCCACATTCAGAAAAGCTGCCGCTTCAGTAGCCAACTGCGGTAATACTGGCGACAGATAGACAGTAAGGATACGGAAAGCATTTATCAGCTCACTGCATACCTGCTGCAAACGTACTTCCTGACCTTCCTGCCGTGCCAGCTCCCACGGTTTGTTGGCATCTACATATTCATTCACGATATCGGCCAGTGCCATGATTTCGCGCAAGGCTCGCGCATATTCCCGTGCTTCAAAGCAGGCTGCAATGGCTTCACTTTGTGCCTGTAACTGTGGCAACAGCTCACTGTTGCTGACATCGGTTAATTTACCCTGAAAACGCTTGCTGATAAACCCGGCAGCACGGGCAGCAATATTCACGTATTTACCAACTAAATCGCTATTAACACGGGCGATAAAATCGTTCAGATTTAAATCCAGGTCTTCAATTTTGCTATTGAGCTTGGCCGCAAAATAATACCGCAGCCATTCCGGATTCAGACGCTGTTCCAGATAGGAGCGTGCTGTAATGAAAGTACCGCGCGATTTAGACATTTTTTGCCCATCTACGGTGAGAAAACCATGAGCAAATACGCCTGTCGGTGCACGCAGGTTTGCATATTGCAGGGTTGCCGGCCAGAACAGTGCATGAAAATACAGAATATCCTTGCCAATAAAATGATACATTTCGGTATCGGTGTCTGCACGGAACCAGTGGTCAAAATCCACGCCGATGCGCTCACACAGGTTTTTAAACGAAGCCATGTAGCCAATAGGCGCATCCAGCCAGACATAAAAATATTTACCGGGTGCATCCGGAATTTCAAAACCGAAATAAGGCGCATCACGGCTGATGTCCCAGTCACTTAGGTTATCATCCTGAAGCCACTCATTCATTTTATTCAGGGCTTCTGCCTGCAAATGCGGCTGCTGGCGGCCATCAGCCAGTTGGGTATTGCCGGCAGTCCATTGTTTCAGATAATCAGCGCACTCTCCTAGCTTAAAGAAGAAATGTTCTGATTCTTTCAGTACTGGAGTAGCGCCAGAAATGGCAGAATACGGATTAATCAGCTCGGTTGGGCTATAGGTAGTACCACATGCTTCACAATTGTCGCCATACTGGTCCTGCGCATGACATTTCGGGCATTCACCTTTAACAAAGCGGTCTGGCAGAAACAGATTTTTTTCCGGGTCAAACAACTGCTTGATGGTACGGCTTTCAATTTTGCCATTGGCTTTCAAAGCCAGATAGATACTACGGGATAATGCTTCATTTTCAGGAGAATGGGTACTGTAATAGTTATCATAGCCAATACCAAAACCAGTAAAATCGGCCAGATGGTCCTGACGTACTCTGGTAATCATTTCTTCTGGTGTTACACCCTGTTTTTGTGCTGCCAGCATCACCGGCGTACCATGCGTGTCATCAGCGCAGACGTAGTAGCACTCATGTCCGCGGGCTTTCTGAAAACGCACCCAGATATCTGTCTGAATATGTTCAACCATATGCCCCAGATGAATGTTCCCGTTTGCATAGGGCAAGGCAGAGGTAACCAGTATTTTGCGTTGTTGTGTCATGATTGATGTATCGTTGAAATCCAGTAAAAATTCTTGAAATTATACCAGAGCCGTTTCTTTGCTACAGTAACGGCTTATATGCTGTTCGAGCAAAGTGGAATTTAGTTAAGTTTCTGGTGCAAGCGAGCAATGCGAGCGGCCAGACGTGCGCTGTCATCGCGTAATGTTGCCACCTGAGCAGCAAACTGCTGTAATTGCATCTGCCCCACTACAGCGGCATCGCTCTCACGTGCATAATCAGCCACCTGTGCTGCAATACTGTGGCTGATTGCACGGCCATGCTGATAGAGATTTTCCAGTTCCAGTGCCACTTTTCCGCCCACAGCATCACCAAGCAGCCGAGCAATATCATCACGCCAGTCATATTGTAATGCCTGTATAAGCGGCAGAATGGCCATACCCAGTGCGCGGTCACCGCTAATCTGCACATCGCCCACACCCGGCTGTATGCCACTGAGCATTTTACTCAGTGCGCTTGACGCAATCGTAATTGTGGTGTCAGCTTCGGCACAATCCTCCTGCCAGAAACCCTGTGCATCAATCCGTCCCTTAAGTGTGAGCATGGGTAACACCAGTGCAATAACCCGCTGCTGGTGCTGCTGCCAGCGCGTTTTGAGCTCTACATTCTGCTGAATAAGGTGATTAAGCAGCGCCAGAGTTAACATAGCGTTTCTCTGCTCTGCTGCGCCCATTGCGGTGTAACCCATTTCACCGCATCCCGTGGCTGCCAGTGGCGCATCTGTTCCAGTAGTTCTGCCGGTATGGTGGCACAGCAGAGTAAATCCATGTTTTCTGGTGGCATGAAACCGGCTGTCACAGTATTTTGCAGCATCTGGATTAACGGATCAAAAAAGCCGGCTACATTCAGAATCCCTACCGGATGAGGATGCAGCTTTAGCTGTGCCTGTGATAACACTTCAAACAACTCTTCATAAGTGCCCAGACCACCGGGCATGGCAATAAAACCATCAGCCAGTTCAATCATTTTGTTTTTGCGCTCGGTCATATTGGCTGTTTCATACAGTTCAGTCAGCCCCGGATGTGCGCCTTCCATATTTTTCAGAAAGCTCGGAATCACACCAATGGCTTCACCGCCATGTTGCAGCACGGCCGAAGCAATTGTACCCATCAGACCGATATTGCCACCACCATAAACCAGACGGTATCCCTGTTGTGCCATTTCCTGTCCGAGCTGCTGCGCAGCATCGAAATAAGCTTTATTCTGTCCCAAATTGGAACCACAATATACAACAATATTTTTCATACTTGTTTTTCTCCATGCCAGAGGTGATTTGCGCCTGTTTCAGGCCAATATTTGTTTTACGTTTAAATCACAGCTTGCGGATAAGAACCAATCAGTTTCAGGAATGCCGAACGCTGCTGCAAGGCAGCCAGTGCTGCCGCTACTGCTGCATCCTGTTGATGGCCTTCAATATCGATAAAAAATACATATTCCCATAAACCACCATGACTAGGGCGACTTTCGAGCTTGGTCATGGAAACATGATGGTCTGCAAAAGGCTGGAGTAAGTCATGTACAGCGCCAGCCTTATTGGGTGCAGCCACAATCAGCGTAGTTTTATCCCGGCCGCTGCTGGTGGTGATATTGCGCCCCAGTACCAGAAAACGGGTAGTATTGTTGGGTTCATCTTCAATATTCTGTGCCAGTATCTGGAGCTGGTAATGGTCGGCAGCCATCAGTGAGGCAATGGCTGCGGCACTACTGTCAGCAGCAGCCAGCCGTGCTGCTTCGGCATTGCTGGCCACGGCAATCCGTGCCACCTGCTCAGACAGATTTTTATCCAGCCAGTTACGGCACTGTGCCAATGCCTGTGCATGCGCGTAAACTTTATTGATGCCCTGTTCAGAAGCAACAGCACGCAGCAATTGATGATGAATGCGCAAATTGACTTCACCACAGGCTTTTAATGGCGTGGTTACCAGCAAATCAAGCGTGCGCCCCACTGAGCCTTCAGTAGAGTTTTCGATGGGTGCTACCACGTAATCTGCCTGCTGCGCTTCTACCAGACGAAAACCTTCATCTATTGAAGCACATGGATGTGTCTGTGCTGCCTGACCAAAATGTTTGATGGCAGCCTGTTCGGTAAACGTGCCCTGCGGGCCAAGATAAGCCACGGTTAACGGCCGTTCCAATGCCAGACATTCACTCATAATCGCCCGCTGTAAACGGGCAACCGCCTGACCAGATAATGGTCCCGGATTCTGCTCCTGTATCCGGCGTAAAACGGCTGCTTCACGCTCAGGACGGTATACTATGCCTTCTCCTTTTAACGTACCAATGGCCTGAGCATGGCCGGCACGCTGGTTTAATAACCGCAAAATTTCGCTGTCAATCTGGTCTATAGCATCGCGATGTGGTTTGAGTTTATCATTATCATACATAATTAGTAATGTTATTAGTAGTTTGTTCAAGAAAGACATGAAAAAGGCAGCCTGCTACGGCTGCCCGGAATTATTTAAGTTTTTTCTGCCATGCACTACGTGACAAAACCCATAGCAAAATGGCGCCACAGCTGGAGGAAATCAGCATCATCGTCGGCATCACATGTGTCGAACCATTATGCACCAATGTAGTCAGCCAGCCCACTATGGCGGCAATCAGAAATTGCATGGTACCCAGCACGGCATTGGCGCTGCCGCCTATTTTACGAAAATAGCTCATGAAACATGCCTGCGTATTGGAGCCAATCAGCCCCTGTGAACCAATGGAAAACATGATTAGCGCCAGTAGCAGGAAAAACGGTGGCCGATCCATGCTCCACACCACCATGGTTAATAATAAATTACAGCCCAGTTGCAGGAACACACCACTGAGTAAAATATTTCGCGCCGGCGTGGTACGCAGACGATAGGCTGTTACCCGATTAAACAGCATCATGGTAATTATATTGGCGGCAAAAGCCCAAGAATACTGATGTGCGCTCAAGCCATAGATATTCATATAAACAAATGAAGATTCAGTCAAAAAGACAAACATAGCCGCAAAAGCAGCAGTCTGCAAAAACATGAATCCAAGTGCTTCACGCTCATGAAAAACCACAGAAAAATTCTGTTTTATCTTGTGGAAAATTTGACTGTCCAGTGGCTGAAAGTCCATTTTAGCCTGCGGCATAAACCGCCACACACACATCAGCACGACCAGAGCATATACGAGCAGAAAAATAAAGATAATACGCCAGCCACCCAGTGCGGCCAGTGCTGTACCCAGCATCGGAGCAGCCAGCGGTGCAGCCAGAGTGATAATGCCTATGGTAGCGAACATTCTGGCCGCTTCATTGCCTTGAAAAAAATCACGTACCGTAGCACCTACAGTGACAGTTGCCATGCCGCCACCCAGAGCCTGAATCCACCGCCAGAACAGCAGTTCGCCGGCTGAATCAATGAAGATAATGGCAATGGCTGAGAGCAGATAGATACTCAGGCCAATCATGGCAATAACTTTGCGCCCTTTAATATCGGATAGTGCTCCCCCTAGCAATTGTCCAAGTGCCACACCAAACATAAAACTGGATAAACTGCGTTCAACCTGATAAATCGGTGCATGTAAGGAAGTAGCCATTTCTGGCACAGAAGACAGATAGATATCCGTGGAAAATGGCATAATCGCCACCATCACCGCTAACAGCAATGCCAGATAGTGCGGATTAATCAGTAACTGATTGGGGGAAGCTTTCATAACCATTCTCTCCATTAACAACAGGCTAAATCCGTTCAGGTGCCCAGTAATGCTACCAGTACGGCTTTAATGGTATGCATCCGGTTTTCCGCCTGCTCAAATACGATAGAAGCAGCACTTTCAAATACATCTTCGCTCACTTCAGCACCATCCAGAGCAAACTCATCGAAAAGCCATTGCCCTAGCTGAGTATCACGATTATGAATCGCCGGCAGGCAGTGCATGAATTTAACATCAGGATTGTGACTGGCTGCAAGCAGCCGGGCATCGACCCGATACGGCCTGAGCTGCTCAATACGTTCTTTCCAGATTTCTTTCGCCTCTCCCATCGACACCCAGACATCGGTATGGATAAAATCAGCTTCATTAACTGCGGCGGTTGCATCTTCTGTTAAGGTAATCCGCGCACCTGTCTGCGCCGCAATCTCGCGACACTGTGCCACCAGACTATCATCCGGCCAGAACGCGCGTGGGGCGCCGATACGCACATCCATGCCCATTTTGGCACCGGCTACCAGCAAAGAATTACCCATGTTGTAGCGGGCATCGCCTACATAAGCATAGGTAATCCGGCTTAAAGGTTTCCTGCTGTTTTCCTTCATGGTAAGCAAATCAGCCAGCATTTGCGTAGGATGGTATTCATTGGTTAATCCATTAATTACCGGAACCCCCGCATATTCAGCCAGCTGCTCAACAATCTCCTGACCAAAACCACGATATTCAATGGCGTCATACATGCGTCCGAGAACCCTTGCGGTATCGCGGATACTTTCCTTATGGCCAATCTGGCTGCCACTGCTATCCAGATAAGTTACATGCGCACCCTGATCATGTGCGGCCACTTCAAAGGCACAACGCGTACGGGTGGAAGTTTTTTCAAAAATAAGCGCAATATTTTTACCCGTCAGACGTGGCTGCTCTGCGCCGGTTTTCTTCTCAGTTTTCAGTCTGGCGGCTAAATCCAGCAACGTCTGGATTTCTGTTGGTGTATAGTCCAGCAGCTTTAAAAAATGTTTCTGGCTAACAAGACTCATTATTTTCTCCTTATGCAGATTGGCAGGAATCAGGCTGGGCAAGCTGTTGCAGCATATCTTCATAAATCGCCGATAACTGTGCTATGGCAGCAATATCCACACACTCATCTATCTGATGAATGGTTGCATTCACTGGCCCCAATTCAATCAGTTCACTGGCAATGGCTTTAATAAAGCGGCCATCAGAAGTACCACCGGTAGTAGATAACTGTGCAGCCACTCCGCACACACGGTCAATGGCTGTCTGTGCCACGGTGGTTAAACGTCCGGCTGCGGTCAGAAATGGTTGTCCCGACAATGCCCAGTCCAAATCATAGTGTAAACCATGCTTATCCAGAATGGCATGCACACGCTGGCGCAAACCCTCGGCACTGGATTCAGTCGAAAAACGGAAATTAAACTGCACCGTTAATTCAGCCGGAATCACATTGGTAGCACCAGTACCAGCATGAATATTGGAAATCTGAAATCCGGTAGGCGGAAAATAGGCATTACCGTCATCCCAGTGTGTGGCTGTTAACTCAGCCAGTGCCGCTGCGGCCAGATGAACAGGATTAGCTGCCAGATGCGGATAAGCCACATGTCCCTGACGGCCATATACCCGTAACGTGCCGGATAACGAACCACGCCGGCCATTTTTTATCATATCCCCCAGCGTATCAACAGCAGTAGGCTCACCTACAATACAGTAATCAATATGCTCACCACGCTGTTGCAGAATCTCGACCACGCGTTTAGTGCCATTATGTCCATCGCCCTCTTCATCTGAAGTAATCAGCAAAGCCAGACGCAGCGGCAAATCCGGCTGTTGTGCCAGCAAGCGCTCACAGGCAGTGACAAAAGCAGCAACGCTGCTTTTCATATCGGCAGCACCACGACCATACAGTCGGCCATCACGCTCGGTAGGCGTGAATGGTGGCGAAGTCCAGCAGCTTTCATCTCCTGCCGGCACCACATCAGTATGACCAGCAAAGCACACCAGTGGCCCCTGCTTGCCATAAACCGCATAAAAATTATCAGTCTCCCCAAACCGCAGAGTCTCAATGTGAAAACCCAGTGCTGTTAGCCGGTTCATCAGCAGCGGCTGGCAACCATGATCATCTGGTGTGACAGACGGCTGTGCAATCAAGGCTTTAGCCAGTTTCAGTGTTTCTATTTCCATTATCATAAACTCAAAAAAAATAACTTCAGGCAGCTTGAGAGGCTGCCTGAGAACATATTACATCTTTATAAACCAATTTTTCTGTCTTGCCAAACATTTACCCAATAATTGACAATCCATGGCAATTTATTCATATACCATTTCTGCCCGTTTGACATTACACAGTAATTCATAGGCAATGGTTCCGGCAGCAGCAGCCACCTCATTCACATTGACAGTATCGCCCCATAATTCCACCTCACTATCCAGTGACTGCCGGTGGTCATCTAGCTGTACCGTCATCATATCCATAGAAACCCGCCCCAGAACCCTACTGCGTACGCCATCAATGGCCACCGGAGTGCCTGTCGCAGCACGACGCGGATAACCATCGGCATAACCACAGGCCACCAGCCCTACCCGGGTTGAACGATTGGTAACAAAACTGGCACCGTAGCCAATCGGTTCGCCCATCTGCAACACCCGCTCACCAAACACCTTGCTTACCAGCCGCATCACTGGCTTAAAGCGGCTATCCACACCACCCATGGGTGAAATTCCATACAGCGCCAGTCCGGTTCGTCCCCAGCCACACTGGGTTTGCGGATAGACCATTATCGCTGCTGAATTGGCCAGACTCACTTCTCCGGGCAAATTGGCACACACCATCTCAAATGTGTGAATCTGTTCAGCAGTCATCGTTTTCATGGGTTCATCAGCACAGGCAAAATGGGTTATTTTCACCACATCGGCTACCTTGTCACTTTGTGCCAGCGCCTGATAGGCCGGTGCATAATCATGCGGAAAAAAGCCGGTACGGTGCATGCCCGAGTCCATTTTCAGCCATACCGTCACCGGTTTTTGCCAGTCATGAGCGAGCAGGGTTTCCAGCTGCCACAAATTACCCACTACCGGCCATAACTGGTAACGGTCTACCAGCGCATATTCTTCAGCGGCAAAAACACCTTCCAGCATCACAATCGGCAATTGTATGCCCGCTTCCCGCAGCTGCACCGCTTCATTGATACACGCCACCGCAAAACCATCAGCCATATCAGCCAGCGCTTGAGCACAACGCACTGCACCATGTCCGTAGGCATTGGCCTTCACCACGGCCAGCATTTTGCCACCGCCATGCATCTGTTTTAAAGCCAGAAAATTATCACGTAAGTGATTTAAACGTATATGCGCAACTAACGGACGCATAATGACTCCCCTGTTATCGTGGTTACCAAATTTTATTGTTTAAGCAAAGCAATCCCTGTAAGCGAACCAAACTGAGCCAATTTACGCAATGATCTGCGCTGCTGTATATCATACCGCCACAGATTACCGCCCAGATCTGTAATATAAATCACAGAACCGGCAAAATCCGCAGCCAAACCATCTCGTCCTGTAAACCGGTTGCCAGCACTTCATGGTTTGGCAGCCCGTCTGTACCAATACAGGCACCATTCAGGCTGTTGCCTCCTGCGCTATCGAGGTCACGGTTAGTCCAATACATCATCTGGTTTGCATGGTCAATTTCCAGATCGATAGGTTCGGGCAAATTATCCAGCACAATTACAATATCTGTACGGGCAGCGGCATCATATTCTTCCTGGCTGCAAACGGGCACGCAGAGTCTGGCTTTCACTACCTTTCATCAGGTGCCCTTTCTGAGTCCAGTAAAAATAATTATGCGGCTCATCCAGCGCAATGCCGACACAGTGACGTGAATAGTCATGCGCATCACGCGGATACAAACCAATCTGTACCAGTACCTCTATTCTACCGTTTACCACATCATAACGGCAGACACGCACTTTTTCACAGTCACACCAGTAAATCTGCTGTCTTGTTCATCAAACACCACCTGTTTACCGGGGACAAACAAACCATTGCCCACCAGCTCATACCGATGATGCCCATCCAGCGGAATTTCTGCAATCATGCCATCAGCCTGAAAAAATTCAAGTGACTCCGGTTCCTTTATCCGCTCCATGCTCGAATAAAATAGCCGCTGGTGTTGCCGGTCAACAGCAATACCATCAGGAAAATCATGCAACTCATCCACCAGTATCCGGTGCGTAGCCGTTAGCGTATCAAATTCTATAATCCGGCCAACAGGAGCAACATCCAGTAATAGAATTTTATCATTAGCCATATACACCTTATCCCTAAACAGGATAAATTAATAATATATTAACTATAATAAAACCTTTTACCAATCCTGTATGTCCTTAAAAACTGCATATTCTGGTACCGCACCACACAGGCAAATACATTTCATCAAACGATATTATTCGCTTAAACATAACGTGCCAGCGATAAATCACTGGTTTCAATTTCTGGCTTAACCCCACTAATCAAATCTGCCAGAATTTTTCCCGAACCCAGCCCCATCGTCCAGCCCAGCGTACCGTGGCCAGTATTCAACGACAGATTCACAAAACGGCTGGCACCAATAATCGGCGTACTGTCCGGTGTCATCGGGCGCAGACCACTCCAGAAAAAAGCCTCAGAAGTATGGCAACTGCCCGGAAACAGATCATTAACTACCAAGTCCAGCGTAGCCTTACGTTTTGGGTTCAGTTCAATACGATAACCAGACAACTCAGCCATACCACCAGCTCGGATGCGTTCATCAAAACGCGTTATCGCCACCTTATAAGTTTCATCAATAATCGTAGAAACCGGTGCTTTATCCTGATCAATTATCGGGATAGTCAGTGAATATCCCTTCACCGGATAAACTGGCAGATTAATCCCCAGCTTGCTCAGCATATTGCGGCTGAAACTACCTAACGCACAGACATAATGGTCGGCAGTAAACCACTGGCCATTAGCCTGCACGCCTTTAATCGAGCATTTATCCTGCTGAATTTCCGAAATAGCATGCCGGTATAAAAACTTCACGCCTAAAGCCGCACACTTTTCGGCCAGCTGAGTAGTAAATAAATGACAGTCACCCGTACCATCCTGAGGCAAATACAATGCACCGGCCAGCTTTCCGGCCATATGTGCCAGTGCTGGTTCATACTGCGTACATTCAGCAACACTATTGAGTACCTGCAACGGCACACCGAATTCCTGCAAAACAGCTATGTCAGAACGGGAATCAATCACCTCTTTTTCCGTGCGGAAAATTTGCAAAGTACCCTGCTTGCGCCCTTCATACTGAATATTTTCTTCTGCCTCCAGCTGCTGCAACATCTCGCGGCTATACTCAGAAATACGTACCATGCGTTCTTTATTAGTTGCATAGCTCTGTGCATTGCAATTGCGATACATCTGCCACAGCCATTGCAGTTGTGAGAGGCTGCCATCAGGGCGAATCAGCAAAGGAGAATGCTCCCTGAACAGCCATTTCCATACTTTAGCCGGTATATTCGGTGCTGCCCACGGTGTGGTATAGCCATAGGATAACTGGCCGGCATTGGCAAAACTGGTTTCCATCGCGGCCTGATCAGCGCGCTCCAGTACAGTAACTTCGTGTCCGGCTTTAGCCAGATACCAGGCAGTACTTACACCAATAATACCTGCCCCCATAATCAATACTTTCATTCTCTCGTCTCCCTAGTAATCAAACGGAATAATCTCAGCCGTTCAATTGCCTAATCCTCAAACAGCCCATTTAGTTACTTTTCATAGTGTAAACAAAGAATGGTAGTGAATTTCACTTTATTTAAACAAAAAAAAGGAGTATTTTTATAAATTATCACATTTATATCATAGATAAACCATGCACCATATTGACAAAGTGGACATGAAGATACTGTCCTTACTACAAAAAAACGCTCGTACCACCATGACCGAACTGGCCGACAAGGTAGGATTGTCCACTACTCCCGTCACTGAACGGGTACGGCGACTGGAACGAGAAAACATCATTACCGGCTATCACGCACGCCTGAATCCGCGTGCCTTAAACCAAAGCCTGCTGGTGTTTGTGGAAATCAAACTGCGTTCCAAATCCGGCAATATTTTTGAAGATTTCCGCCGTGAAGTACTGACCATTCCGCAAGTACTGGAATGTCACCTGATTTCCGGCGAATACGATTACCTGATTAAAGTACGCCTGCCCAATATGCATGCATATCGCAACCTGCTAGGCAATATCCTGTTGCAACTACCGGCCGCAGCCGAAAGCCGCAGTTATGTTGTTATGGAAGAAGTAAAAGAAGAACAGATGTTACATCTGGAATAAATGCCGGCTGTATTAAGTACTGGTCAATTGAGCCTGAATCTACTCTTCTGGCCGCGCCAGCCGTAAGCCCACACCCTGATTAACTGTATCAACGGCAGTATCAGCGGTGGTAAATGCCCTGTTTTCGGTCACAGTAATCTATTGGTAAGACAACTGCTGCTGTTTATAGCTAACAGTTTCAATCAGTGGATAACGCCTAAGCACATCCTAACCAGGCAATGCCGGTCATGCCAGCAACAACTACAAATGCCGCGCAACAACAACCTAATTGACTTCCGGCAATAACTTACCTTGCCGCATTACCTCAACGTCTGGTGTAATAATAAACACAAGTGCACAAGAACAATTTTCAGTACTTTAAAACCAGCTTGATAGACCCTGTTAAGCAACCATTTAACAGGGCCATCCACGGATTTATATGTTGCAATCATTCAGCCCGCATATGGTATTAAAAAATGTAGAGCACGATGCTTCTTACTGGCCTTATGTGTAAATATCGGCATCAATAACATGAACTACAACATGAAACAAATCACCAATATCTTTTGCATAGGGTGTTTGATATTGCATCATCTGTACATTTATCATTTACGTCAATTATTCAGTTTTACCATCAGCCAGCCAAATTTCAATTATCCGACTACAATTATTCACTCAAACTGTTCAGAATGACCAAAGCCTGCTGCACATCATCTTCAGCCACAAAAATATGGTCATGATAATAGCCAGCTACCACATTACAGCTGATATTCTGCTGCGCCAGTGCATGCGAAAATGCTGCTGTCAGCCCTACTGCCGCCAAAGAAGAATGCACTTTTAAGGTAATCCAGCCAGCAACATATTCATAGCCCAACTGCTGTGCATCTGCCACAGCCTGCGGCAGAATCAATGTAGTACCCTCACTCTCCTGTATGGTAGCCACAGCAGCGTCCAGCAATGCCGGTGCGGGTTGCTGCACAGTACAGAACACATATTTCCCCGGATTATGCTGCGGCGCAGCCGTTTGCAACAGAATTTGCAAATTACGTTCACCAGACATCATCATTTCCTGCTAAAAATGTAAAAATATTTATCCTAGCAATATTTATTTTCAGACGATAGCACTGCCAACCTTCCAATCAACAAGACACTAGATATGCAGACAAGCATGGGCAACAATCAGCTAAAGCAATTTGTTTTCAGATAACCCAGATAAAGTTGCCATGCAGCATTCCGGCATGACCAGACATATATACCGTAAGCATAAAGAAAAATAGATAAAAAAATGCGCACACGGTTAAGTGTGCGCCAAGTCTACAAAGGAGAAATAGAGGAGAAACTGTTAAACCAACTAGGAGCTGATTTAACGAAGCGAATTATGCATCAAATACGCATGCATGGCAAGTCATATTTTGTATTATTTCGACAAAATAGAGTTATTTTAATTAAAAATGCCGCAAAATTGATTAACTGCACCTATCTGGCACAGTCAAAAACACCAAAAAATGCTTTATTCAACCACTACTTAGCCAGAATAATGTCTTTATCTGCCAGAATTACCCCTTGCAGTACTTTTTTTTCTAATTCTGCCAGTCTTCGCGTATTTTCTGCGCTTTGGCAAAAAAAGCAGTCAACTTCTGCGCATCACCCTGTTGCAAACATTGCTGCAAATACACCAGCTCCTGCTGTTGCTGCTGTAATAGATCAGCCAGCACCTTACGATTGGCCAGACAGATGTCCGTCCATATCTGCGGATGACTAGCCGCAATCCGCGTAAAATCACGGAAACCACTACCGGCAAACTGCAACAGCTCATCGGCATTCGCTGCTTCTGCCAGCTGGTGAACATACGCATAAGCCAGCATATGTGGCAAATGACTCACTGCTGCAAAAATCGCATCGTGTCTGGCCACATCCAGATGATAAATCTGCGCCTGTACTGCCTGCCACATCGCCACTACTGCCTGCAATGCTGTTTCATCCTGATGCTCATGCGCACAGATAATGCATTTTTTCTGTGCAAACAGGCCAAACTGTGCCGCCAGTGCACCATGCCGGTCGGAACCGGCAATCGGATGAGCTGCAACACAACGCGGATAGTGATGCGGCAGCTCAGACGCAAAAGCCTGTAGTGCCAGCTGCTTCGTACTGCCCACATCGGTAACAATACACTGTTCAGGCAGATATGGCGCCAGCTCACGACAGACGAGGGGCAATGTATTAACCGGCGTAGCAATCAGCACCATATCAGCATCAGCCACACTCTCTGCATCAATCCGTGTATAGGCACAATCAATAACGCGCCGCTCCAGTGCCCGGGTAAGATTATCTGCATCAATATCAATACCGGCTACCTTGTCTACCAATCCGGCACGTTTTAAATCCAGTGCCAGCGAACCACCAATCAGGCCTACCCCAATCAGCACCAGCCTGCGCATACTCATATCAGGAAACACCCCACACAAACCATTATCCCGGCATCCGGTTCATTTACATTGATAGTCAACTTGAGCTTCCCCATGCAGCCAGAAATTCCTGCCAGTGTTGTGCCTGTTGTCCGTTCAGATAAGCTTTCAGGCAACGGATTTCCTGCTCGTACTCATCCGCATTCAGAAATCCACGCAACAGATTAAAGCGCAGATACATTAAATAAGTATTGGCAGCATCGGTTTCACAATAGTGCCGAATCTGCGCCAGCTCACCCTGCTGATAGGCCGCCCATACCTTACTGCCATCCATACCCAGTTTCCCCGGGAAACCACACAGCTTGGCCATGTCATCCAGTGGCACACAGGCACGTGCCTGATATAAGGAGAGTAAATCCATCAAATCACAATGGCGCGCATGATAGCGACTGATATAATTATTCCATTTAAAATCGCGGCTGTCGCCAAAATCCCCCTCCCCCATATCCCAGTAACGCGCAGCACTGATACCATAAATCAGGGCACGATAATGCAATACCGGCAAATCAAAACCACCACCGTTCCAGCTTACCAGCTGTGGCGTATGAGTTTCTATCAACTCAAAAAAACGTGCAATCAGTGTTTCTTCACTGTCTTCAGGTGTGCCGATACTACCAATATGGATTTTATCCGCACCCCAGCGCATACAGCATGATATGGCCACCACCTGCTGCAAATGCAGCTGCATAAAATCATTACCACCAGTTTTAGCACGTCGCTGCTGCAAGGCAAATTCCACCACATCTGCATCACTTACTTCTGCCGGCAAATGATTCAGCACACGAATACCGGCTACGTCTGGAACGGTTTCAATATCGAAAGCCAAAATCGGAGTCATGGCATGTATTCACATTAGTTAACAAACAAGTATTGTGGCATGAAGCCGGTAGCCACGCCAACCGTTTCACAAGCAAAACAACATTACATACCCGGCTCAATTGCCTTATACTCAACAACTAACAAGCAGACTATACAACTATGGACACTCAGTGCAGCTATCGCGACAACAGATTGCAGCCTGTCTGGTTTCGTAACTGAACAGCAGCAAAATAGCGACAGTTTTCACACAAATCCTTTTATGCAATCCACCGCTTGTGCATAATAGCAGCATATAATTTCAAATCATTCATTAACCATTAACTAAAAAGTAAAAGCCTTTCAATATGAAAAAATCCTACTTATGGCATTGGCTTACCCCCCTGCTCACCATACCTTTAATCGCATCCTGCGACGGTACACCGGTACACAATACCGGTTCAGCAGCCAGTGCCGCTTCTGGCATCAGTGCATCCGCTGCCAGTAACACAACAACTGAAACCAGCCAGACTGTCGATGCCAATACCAGTAAAAAACTTAGCGACAACCTGATAAAAAAAATGCAAAAAGCATTCAAAGGTCAGGAATTAAACATACAGAATATCTATACCACCCCATTTAAAGGTATTTATGAAGTTGTAATTACCGGTAATCAGATTATCTACACCGACGAAAATGCCGATTACATCATGCTGGGCAACCTGCTTGACCTACAACGCCACCAGAATCTGACCGAACAGCGTTTAAGTGAATTGTCCAAAGTAGATTTTGACCAACTACCGCTGGATAAAGCCATCAAAGAAGTTCGCGGTAATGGACAGCGTATAATGGCCGTATTTTCTGACCCTGATTGCCCGTTCTGTAAAAAGCTTGAAGAAGAAATCGCCCAGATTGATAACGTTACTGTCTATACTTTTCTCATGCCCGTACCCGAACTGCACCCGAAAGCACAGAAAAAATCAGTACAGATATGGTGTCAGAAAGATCGCACCACAGCCTGGACTGCCTGGATGCGTCATGGCAAAGAGCCTGCTAGCGTAGCCAATTGTAACAATCCAGTAGCTGAAACCATGAAACTGGGGGACAAATTCGGCTTTAATGGTACCCCTACCATGATATTCCCGAATGGTAAGACTATTTCCGGCCTGATGCGTAAAAACGATTTAGAGCAGGAATTGAACGACAACCAGAAATAACCAGCGTCTATAGCAAAAAGCAGCCAGTTGTGGCTGCTTTTTTTTATTCTATCCATAATCCAGTACGGCCTGCATATTGCTTACAGACATAGCATTTATCAAAACCAGCATTAACCAACCCATTCACAGCATCTGAATATATTCTCAACTGTCATTGCCGTCATAACAGTTGCCACAACAAATTTCAGAAATTATGATTAATCATTTCTAAAATTCAGCTCAATAGCCATGTATAGCGTTCAGCGTGTTTACATCTACCAGCACCAGCAACCGGCCGTATTAATTGACCGCCTGTGGCCACGTGGTATCAGTAAAGCCCGACTAAGCACAGTGGAATGGATGAAGACTATTGCGCCTTCCAGCCAGCTACGACAATGGCTGCATCAAAGTCCAATCAGTCGCTACAGCGAATTCTGCCATCTCTATCAGCATGAACTGTGTCAGCCACAACAACAGCAGGCATTGCAAACACTGCAACAACTGCATCAGCAGCACCAGCAATTATGGCTACTAACCGCAGCTAAAGACATTGCCCACAGCCATATACCTGTATTACTGGCGCAATTACAGGCATAAAGCGAAAGTTTACACCACTCTTCCCAATCCGCAAAAGATGGTTATATCTGTTTGCTAAAGAATGTCTGGCAACATTAATCTGGACGAACACATCTCAGTTTACAGTTTTACCAACTTCACATATGTTTCAGCCTGCCAGACAAATAAAAGCGCCCTGAAACAACATTTCAGGGCGGCTATAGTTAATTATTCAGTTCAACAAACGAATATTCATCAAGCTGCATCTTCACTAGCTTGGGAGCGTAGCAAACCAATCAGGCGCACAATGCGCTCTTTCAATTCACGCCGGTCAACAATTTGATCGACTGCCCCTTTATCCAGCAAAAATTCCGCACGCTGGAAACCTTCAGGCAAAGTCTCGCGCACCGTCTGTTCAATCACCCGTGGACCAGCAAAACCAATCAGCGCATTCGGTTCGGCCAGCACCACATCACCAATAAAGGCAAAACTGGCTGATACCCCGCCCATAGTCGGATTAGTTAATACAGAGATAAACGGTAGCGACTTTTCAGTAAGCAGATGTAATGCAGCACAGGTTTTAGCCATCTGCATCAACGAATTCAAGCCCTCCTGCATCCGTGCACCACCAGAAGCAGCCACACAAATAAAGGTACAGTTATGTTTCACCGCCTCACGCACACCGCGCACAAAACGTTCACCCACAACCGAACCCATTGAACCACCGATAAAGTTGAATTCAAACGCAGCCACAACCACCGGTACACCATTCATGGTGCCACGTACCACCACCAGCGCATCATCTTCCTGTGTCAGCTTGCGTGCTGTACTCAGGCGATCAGTATATTTCTTACTGTCACGGAACTTCAGAATATCAACCGGCTTAATGTCAGCACCGATTTCATACTGTTTAGTCTCATCCAGCATTATCTGGATACGTTCACGTGCCGAAACCGGATTATGATGTCCGCATTTCGGACACACTTCCATGTTTTTCTTTAAATCCGTGGCATATAAAGTTGCCGCACAAGACGGGCACTTCTGCCATAATCCTTCAGGGATACCTGCGGATTTGGCCACAGGATCTTTTTTAATCTTGGGTGGCAGGATTTTATCTAACCAACTCATTTTTTCATTCCCGGTTATTTGCCGGCAGCCTGTAACAGGCTGCCATGCAGAATTAGGACTCTGCGCAGATTATTCCAGCGCCTGCCTGAGCTCGGCAACAATAGGTGCCAGAGCCTCAGCCTCACGACCAGCATGCTCGGCTATCGTCTGCACAAAGCGGCTGCCAACGATTACCGCATCTGCTATCGCCCCGATACGACGGGCACTGTCGGCATCACGAATACCAAAACCCACACCAACAGGCACCTGAATAAACTGGCGTAAATGATCAATTTTACGCGAAACTTCAGCCGTATCCAACTGTGATGAACCAGTCACACCCTTGAGAGACACATAATAAACAAAACCACTGGCTCTGCTGCCAATCAGCTTAATCCGCTCATCTGTTGTGGTTGGTGCAATCAGAAAAATACAGTCCAGCCCATTTTTCTGTAACTGTACATACAAATCATCAATCGCCTCTGCCGGGCAGTCTACTGTCAGCACCCCGTCCACACCAGCCTGTGCAGCAGCCTGTGCAAAGCGCCCATAGCCCATATGATAAACCGGATTCAGATAGCCCATGAGAACCACCGGCGTAGTCTGATTTTCCTGCCTGAACTGGGCTACCACCTGCAATACATCTGCTAAAGACACATGATTGCGCAAAGCACGTTCAGTTGCCGCCTGAATAACCGGCCCATCCGCCATCGGGTCAGAAAAGGGCACGCCCAGCTCAATGATATCTGTACCACTGGCAACCAGCGTCTGCATCAATTGTAGTGTTGTGGCCAGGTCCGGATCACCACAAGTGATATACGACACCAGAGCAGTGCGACCATGCAGCTGCTCAAACGTCTGTTGAATTCTACTCATTTTCGTTCTCTATTCATTCCCGAACACATCAGTGGTGTTTCCAGACAACTACCATGCTGTCGCCCCTTGCAAGCAGCCGAATATAGACTGCCTGCAACACCACCAGTGCTGATTGTCATAGCCTGCATCATAACATGCAGTAGCGGCACAACTCTTAATTTTTCATTGCCTGCACCGGCGCTGGCACACGTCCGCCACGATTAATAAATACCTCACAGGAACCAGATTTCACAGGCATGACTGGTGCCCGACCAAGCAGACCACCAAACTCAACATAATCGCCTACATCCTTACCGGTTACCGGAATAACCCGCACTGCCGTAGTTTTACTGTTAATCAGGCCGATAGCTGCTTCATCAGCAATAATGCCTGCCAGCGTACTGGCCGGTGTATCCCCCGGCACGGCAATCATATCCAGCCCTACCGAACACACCGCAGTCATCGCTTCCAGCTTGTCCAGCGTCAACACACCAGCTTCTACTGCCGCTATCATACCTTCATCTTCCGATACCGGAATAAACGCGCCACTCAGCCCCCCTACCGCACTGGAAGCCATCATACCGCCTTTTTTTACCGCATCGTTCAGCAAGGCCAGCGCCGCCGTTGTTCCATGAGTTCCGCAGACACTTAACCCCATTGCCTCCAGAATCCGGGCGACACTATCACCTACAGCCGGTGTTGGCGCCAGTGACAAATCCAGAATACCAAACGGAATACCGAGCATCTTACTGGCTTCATGCCCAATCAGTTCCCCCACACGGGTAATCTTGAAAGCAGTTTTCTTCACCAGCTCGGCAACTTCAGTCAAAGACAGGCCTTGCGTATTCTGCAACGCAGCGCACACCACACCCGGGCCAGATACGCCAACATTAATCACACAATCCGCCTCACCTGCACCATGAAAAGCACCGGCCATAAACGGATTATCTTCTACAGCATTACAAAACACCACCAGCTTGGCACAACCAAAGCCTTCCGGCGTTATTGCTGCCGTCTGCCGGATGGTTTCACCCATCAGCCGGACTGCATCCATATTGATACCGGCACGGGTAGAACCGATATTTACCGAACTGCATACCACATCAGTACAGGCCATGGCCTCAGGAATGGAACGAATCAGCACCTCATCCGCAGCACTCATACCCTTATGTACCAATGCAGAAAAACCACCGATAAACGAAATACCAATAGCCTTTGCTGCCTTATCCAGCGTCTGCGCAATCGAAACATAAGAATCCGCACCAGTAGCCGCACCAATCTGCGCAATCGGCGTTACCGCAATGCGCTGATTCACAATCGGCACACCATATCTGGCAGACAACTCAGTTGCCGTTTGCACCAGATTTTTACCAACCCGAGTAATCTTGGCAAAAATCTTCTCATTCAGCCGATTAATATCCGTATCAATACAGTCATGCAAATCAATGCCAATAGTTATCGTACGGACATCGAAATGCTGATCAGAGACCATGCGTACAGTCTCCAGAATTTCATTATTCTGAATAGAAAACGACATAAACAACTCCTAAATCCGGTGCATGGCATTAAATAGAGCCTCATCCTGCACACGGATGTGCAAACCCCGTTTTTCACCCTCACTATCCAGAAATTCACTGAACTGCAAACGCGGCAAAGTACACCGTTCCGTGTCCAGCAAAATAATCATAGTGAAATAATCATCCATTAACTGCTGGCTGATATTCATAATACTAACCTGATGTTCTGCCAGCAGCGTAGCCACCTCAGCAACAATACCAATACGATCTTTACCAATCACTGTCATCACAGCATGATTAGACATACACAATCCTATTCACAATAACAATTACAAACCAGAGCAGGCCATACAAACCACTTGCCCGGCCAACACCAAACCGGCCGTACAGACCTAAGACATACGTTCACATTTAAATAACAGTGCACACAGCAAAATCAGCAGCGCAATCGCGCCACCCAGCAGCGCCACCCCACTCCAGCCATAATGTGCATAAGCCATAGCAGAAGCAAGCGAGCCGAGTACCCCGCCAATAAAATACATACTCATATAGCCAGAAGCAATCCGGCCTTTCAGTGCCGGATCTGAACGATAAATCAGCGACTGATTACAGATATGCAAAGCCTGAATAGCAAAATCCAGCAGTATCACACCACCAATCAGCGCCCATAAATGCATTCCTCCAGCATATAACAGCGCCCAGCTAAGCAGAAACAACAGTGCACACACCACCGTCATCGCATAAGTGCGGCCTTTATCAGCCGCCCAGCCGCCCACATTCGAACCAAATATCCCCAGCGCACCAAATAAGCCAAACAGGCCAATCGTACTTAAACTGAAATGATAAGGTGCATGGCTTAGCAAGAGCGTCAGCGGTGTCCACAACACCGAAAACAGACAGAAATCCAGCGCCCCCAGCACCCCACGCTGACGCAATAACGGCGTACGCCACAGCAACGACCATACCGATACCAACGTCTGCCAGTAGCCCAGCGCACTGCGCTCACGCTGCACATGAGGCAACTTCCATTGCAAAATCAAAGTCATTAGCAACAGCATCGCCGCACCCAGCACATAGACCATGCGCCAGCCCCACCAGTGAGCAACCAGACCAGAAAAAGTACGTGACAGCAGAATGCCAAGCAACAGCCCACTCATCAGCGTACCAATCACCCGTCCACGCTGCTCCGGAGCCGTCAGGCTGGCCGCCAGCGGCATCAGTATCTGCGCCACCGTACAAAAAGCCCCAACCAGCAGCAAGCCAGCAACAAACAGCCACAAGCTCGGTGCCAGCGCAATCAGCAGTGCACTGATACTTACCACCGCATACAGCGACACAATCAGCTTTTTGTTATCCAGCAAATCGCCCAGCGGCACCAGAAAAATCAGCCCGAGCGCATAAGCCAGCTGCGTCAGTGTAATCAGCATCCCGCTACTAGCCACATCCAGGCCAAAATAGCGTGCCATTACCTCAATCAGCGGAAACACAAAATAATTACTGGCCACCGCCAGACCGATGGCCAGAGCCATCAGAAAAATCTGCACAGAAGACAGCTTAATACTCTTATTCATACACACAACAAATAATTATTATCTGGCCTCTAGCATAGCGCAGTAACCCGAATAATCACAGATTAATTCCATCCAGACGGGCTACCGTATTGATATCCTTATCGCCGCGGCCAGATAGATTCACCAGAATCACCTCATCCTTGCTCATCTTTGGCGCATTGGCTACCGCCCAAGCCAGCGCATGGCTGGATTCCAGTGCCGGAATAATACCCTCCTGATGACACAGCAAATGAAAAGCTTCCATGGCTGCCTCATCACCCATTGCTTCATACTGCACCCGGCCAATATCATGCAGCAGACTGTGTTCCGGGCCAATGCCCGGATAATCCAGACCGGCAGACACAGAGTGAGTGGAAACCACCTGTCCATACTCATCCTGCATCAGATAACTGCGAAAACCATGCAATACGCCCATCGGGCTGCGTGAACTGATAGGTGCTGCATGCTGATGCCCGGATAAACCCAAACCACCAGCCTCAACCCCAACCAGCCGCGTTTCGGGTACATTAATATAAGGATAAAACAGACCTATGGCATTTGAACCGCCACCGACACAGGCCACAGCCACATCCGGCTGGCGACCGATAGCTTCCTGCATCTGCTCTTTCGCTTCATTGCCAATGACACACTGAAAATCGCGAACCATCTCCGGGTATGGCATCGGGCCTGCCGACGTACCAATAATATAATAGGTATCATCTACCCGCGCCACCCACTCACGCAAAGCCTCATTCATAGCGTCTTTCAGGGTACACGAACCAGAACTCACCCCTACCACCTGAGCACCCAGCAGCTTCATCCGGTACACATTCGGCGCCTGACGCTGGATATCCTCCGTGCCCATAAACACCGTGCATTCCATACCAAAGCGCGCCGCTACCGTAGCCGAAGCCACACCATGCTGGCCGGCACCGGTTTCAGCAATCACCCGCTTCTTACCCATCCGCTGCGCCAGCAAAGCCTGACCAATCGTATTATTAATCTTATGTGCACCAGTATGATTCAAATCTTCCCGCTTCAGATAAACCTGTGCCCCACCCAGATAGGCAGACAGGCGACGGGCATGGTAAACCGGGCTGGGACGACCCACATAATATTTTAAATCCTCATAGTACTGCGCCCAGAACGCCGGATCAGCCTTCGCTGCATAATAAGCCTGTTTTAATTCAGTTAAAGCTGTAATCAGCGTCTCCGACACAAACAGCCCACCATGCTCACCAAAAAAACCCTGTTCATCTGGATAGTGATAATTTTCCATATTTCATTCCATTGAGCAACAATTTACCCGCAAAGTAAAACTATTCAGCCATATTAACATTTTTTAAATTCATTATCCTGTTATCCATACTCAAGCCAGAATAAATAAAACCATTTCACCCTGCTAAATAACAACCAAATCCCAGTTACCGCCAACCTAGCAGTTGACTGACAACGAGAATTTACCAATATCTGACTCAAAAGAGATGACTAATCCAGCTTACTATCAGCCTATATGACCACCAATTAAACAGCCTAAATACACTCACCATAAATTTTTAATCTAGTATCAATCTGACTGATTACCTGTTTGGCACAGCAATTAAAATAATGAATATCAAAATTTTCTGCCAGTTTCTGAGCAAATGCACCCACCTGTTTCTCATGAACGGTTAATGCTCTGGGATATTCAAGTAACAGAATCTTTGTTTTTTCTGAGTACTTAAAAAACAACTTTTCATTCCAACCCCAGTTGCTGCGGACAACCTACAAGCCCCAGCTTCACTCTGGCTGGTATTCTGTTTTACCCCCACTTGGCGTCATTACCGCTAATGTCCTATTCGCCCGATCCAATATAATCCGCCGAGCTGTTTTGAACAGCTACGTTTTACGCACCGAATAAGCCAGATAAACATTGAAATTTATCAATACAATGGTAAACAATACAAAAACCGCATTCAGCATAGTTGCTGCAATCAAGGTATTAAACAAAAAGTATTTACAAATACAGTAATTTATAACAAGCATTGTAGCCAACAAACAGCCGTACTTTAATTCTCTCTCAAACAGATTATCTTTTCCTTGTAAATCAGCGTATCCTTGCCATTGCAGTATTATTTGTTCATGCTCCGGCTCTTCCCTGATCGTTCTGAGCACTTGTTGTACTCTGCGTATTATTATCATCTCCCTTGTCCGAAGCCTGCGTAGCCAAACACCACTAATACTCAATATATTTTATTGATAACATAATCCCGTGCACGGATAATATTCAATTCTTTAGCAAGAATATCTGCCACCTCAATCAATTGCTTCAAAGCGTCAACGTCACAGAAGAAATATTCAAACAGGATCTCAGCAGTTTTCAGATTTTCATCCTTGATTACTAGCCTGCCTCTGCGCCAAAGTGGTGGTTTATATGATGAAACTTTACGCCCATAAGGTAAAGCACACTCAACTCGGATAAAATAATTATCGGTAAGCTGGTGCTGCCTGATCGCATATTGCTCATTGCTTACTGTGATCGTTCTATTTTTACGATCTAGGCTGACTAAATGAGACTCCTTTATAGCACAGGTTTTCTTATTATTATGCATCCATATCGCATAAATAATGATTGAAATAAACAATACTACAATCGAAAGACTATAAATAAAAAGTAGCTCAGCGATAAAATACAAACTAAATATAATTACATTCCAAATACTAAAATACTGGCCTGTCCATTTAAATAATTTAGAAAATCTTACCGGACAAGATTGCCACTCAATTATCGGCTTTTCTGACTGCACATCTGCTTTCATCTGTAAAAAAACTTTATGCTCTGAAAGATTCATTCTTCCCCTTATTTTTTGACATTCTACCCATAACAAAACCGTGAAATTTAACTAACTAACAATTAAAATGTACACAACTGTTATTAATACATAACTCTTATAGCATAACACTCATATCAGTACAGCAACAAGCTGAGCAGAGGATAAAACAAGCAGCATAATTAAAATATTTACCAACAAGAAAATATAAAATCGGTGTGCATTTTAAATCGATTAATTAAATTTATTCTGAACAAGAGCGTTAAGAAACAGCATAAATAATCCCAATAAGATAATAAATATTTTCTGGAGCTACAGTACAAATATTAGTCCACAGACAGCCCAAAACTATTAATTGCAGCCATTAATGCCTGCATCTTTTGCCCGTCCTTAATTCCGGCTGTGATTTCCACACCACTGGACACATCCACAGCCTGCGCATGACTTTGCCTAATCGCAGAAGCAATATTTTCCGGCTTCAGCCCGCCAGAAAGAATCCACGGCCGATTTAGCTGCCGCGGCAATATCTGCCAATCGAATGTCTGCCCCGTACCACCATACTGGCCAGCGACAGCAGCATCAAACAATAACGCGCGCGCATCCGTATACGTGGCAATAGCAGCTTCAATATCACCCGTATTGCACACCCTTATTGCCTTAATATACGGGCGTTGAAACTGGCGACAGAATTCAGCACCCTCATCGCCATGAAATTGCAATGCATCCAATGGCACATGCGCCAATACTTCCTGTACCTCGGCCGCACTGGCATTAACAAACAAACCAACTACCGTGACAAACGGCGGTACAGCACGCACAATTGCCTGAGCCTGTTGCAGAGTGACATGCCGTTTGCTGCCGGCAAAAAAAATCAATCCGATGGCATCCACGCCCAGCCGTGCAGCCAGCAGTGCATCTTCCACCCGCGTCATCCCGCAAATCTTGCTCCGAATTTTCATATCCAGCCCTTTTTAAAATCAGCCGGCCACAAGCCGTATTAACTCAGATACGGCCATAGCCACACCGGCAGAGTTGCCGTAGCCACCCCCCATTGTTGCGGGTAATCTACACCAGTAAGATACAGCCCATCGGGCATAAACGTTGGCGGTGCCAGACGGCGGCTTTTCGCGGCCACCAATTGAGCAAAACCGGCCACACTCAGCTTACCGGCGCCTACATACACCAATGCGCCCACAATATTGCGCACCATATTGTGCACAAAGGCACTGCCATGAAAATCAATCGCCATCAATTCAGGGCTGCCAGCAAGGCTTAGCTCATATAAGGTTTTTACCGGTGACTTAGCCTGACAGTCACTGGAGCGGAAACTGGAAAAATCGTGTTCACCAATCAGCATCGCCGCCGCTTCACGCATCAATTCCATGTTCAGCGGATAGTGAGTCCAGCCAACCCGCCCACGTAATTGCGGCATACGTACCCGACTGGACTCCAGCATATAGCGGTAGCGACGTCCATACGCATCAAAGCGGGCATGAAATTCAGCAGCTACCGGCTGTGCTTTCACAATACGGATATTCTTATCCATTGCCGTATTCGTCCCGCGCAGCCAGGCTTCGGCACTACGCCGTGCATTAGTATCAAAATGTACAATCTGTCCTGTGGCATGAACACCGGCATCCGTGCGGCCAGCCACCACAACATTAATCGGCTCTGCCGCAATAGCGCTTAAGGCTGCTTCCAGTACCGACTGAATGGTATACAAACCATCCGGCTGCTTTTGCCAGCCATGAAATGCACCACCATCATAAGCCAGTGTTAATGCCCAACGCTGCACGGGTTGATTGTCATCAGCCGTCATCGCCGGTTGTTCTACTACATTAGCAGCCATTGCTCTTCCTAATCCACACTAATTTACGCCAACAGAATGCATTATTATCGCATAGCCATTAACTGCTTTCACACCTATAACTAATCCGGCTATTGCTTAAACTGACGCTATACTACTGTCTTAATGTCGACTCATTTTCCTGGCTTACACAATATTGAATACAGAAGAAAAACCCTCCTCACAAGCCAACGCACTTTCGGCCTGTAAAAAACTATTCCGCTGGCTACAGGAATACACTCGCAGCACAGATGCGTCTATCAAACAACGCCAGATACCTAAAAAAGACTTGTGTCTACCCGATATCACCTCCGAAACGCAAATAAATGGCTTACTGTCGATTCCAGATACTGATACTGCTTATGGCGTGCGCAACAATATATTACTTGAAGTCATGTATACAACAGGCTTGCGTATCAGCACAGTCGTAAACCTGTACATTTAAACAAAATTGACCCATAAAACGGTTTATCAGGCACTATCATTAAAGATAACAAACAAAAAATAGTACCTCTTGGTAAAAAGCCAGAGATCGGTTACAGTATTGCTTTAACCAGTGCAGCCCGATCCTACCGCCGGTTGCGCCTGTGGTGCTGTACTCGTCAGCCCACAAAACGTGCCATAATTTACCAGCTAGCAATGGGTGATTGTAAGCAAATATATTAAAAAAGCAGGTATTCACCATTTTAAACCGGTACGGAATGCACCACATATTTGCTACTTATCTGGATATATCACGGCACTGAGCGGATAGCAGCATAATCCAGATTTATATCCATATTACCAACAAACGAATAACAAAATCATTCACGTGACCAAGGTCATATCGATAAAAAATGCCAGCGCATAACAGCACTGGCATTCTCAAAACATAAATCTAATCAATTAAAAAGTATCTAAAACCAAACCTTAATAAATTGATATTATTTATTATTGCGATAAACCGTATTTTCCGGTGTTTGATTCAGCGTAAATTTAGGATGCGATGTATAATCAAATTGAATCCACAGCGAAGTATTGATTGTTTTATTCCGGTGAACTCGACTGATTCGTGAATTATCAAAGATAAATCTATACATTTCATGCATTGCAAGCAAACGCCCCCGATCATCTAAATAAAAATCCGTTATTACCGAATCGTATTTAATTTTACCCAGCTTATCACTCAATATCTGCTCACGTTTTTCAGCCAGTAATTTTTGTATTGCCGCATAGTCCTTTTTCTGCAATTGATTAGCTTTAGCCTTTAAATTCGTTTCCCGTATTTCTGATTGTTTTAATTGCTCACTCAAGCTATCAACAACAGCCACCGCCATTACCCGATCTTGCTCATCAGTAGAATTCAGCCGAATTCGATAACGAGCTCCTATTTTTTTTCCAGCTTCATCTATAGATAAACGAGCAAAAGCCTTTTTATCATAACTGGCATAACCATCATCAATTGCCTTTGGCGCTGCAAGTATTAATTCTTTCAATGGCAGATTATTTGCACGTTCAGGAAATTTTTTAGCAATATAGGGTTTATTTAGAATTTTAGGCGATTGATCCATCCGAGGAAAGATAGCATTGATAACACTTGCAAATGGTTTAATCGCTCTCACATCTGCTATCAGCATTTTCTCTTTAATATCTATCTGCACCGGCACTTTAATCGAAAATAATATATTTGATGCTTCATAACGCACCGCGGGAACAAATTCAAATTTTCCACGCGGTATATCAATCGCCCCACTAAATGGGATAGTTGTTTTTTGTGCAATAAAACTTAAAGCCCCATTTAATGACTCATTTTTTTTATCACAATCCTCTGCCGAATTATCATGCGCACAATATGACTTTTTATTTGCCTCAGCACTTATTTTTGCCGCCTGTTTTTTTCTAACAGATTCAGATGAAGATGCAGAATCCGTTGCCTCTGTCTTATGATCTAAAGCTTGATCAGCTACCTTATCCGAAAATTTCTTCACTTCATCCTGATCAGCCAACAATCGAATCTGACCATTAAAATTAAACTGATTATCATGAAGCAAATTACGCTGTATGCCCTGCCGAACCAGTTCATCCGGTGTTTTGTTACCCACCGTACTACATGCAGACAACACCAGTGCCATCCCCAGCCACAGCACTTTTTTACCAGTTACTATTCGCATATACCATCCCCATATTCAATACAAAATGTAAATATTTCAGACGCTATTAACTTATATTAATAATTATAATACAGGAAAAATCAAAAATCGGGCTGTTTATAGCTAATATTCAGTCACAAATACTGCTTTGATTTTCAGCATCAACATACTGAAATTTCATATTTATTCTGTCACATTAATGATAAAAAGCCATTAAGCAGTTAACTACATCACACAACCGTACTGAATAATGCGTAAAAACAGCACAATAAATCTTTTAAATCTCATTACTAATCAATAATTGATACAAAATTTAATTAATCTCCAAGATTATATTTACTCAATAAACATACAACATATCATTCTACAATAATAAAAAAATCTCATCACAAGCTAAAATTGCCACATATTTTGTCTGCCTGCACCAAATATCAGCAAACAAAATCCAGTTATTTTCTTATCAAGACTTTAGTTTAATTCATAATACTTATTACAGTTGTACCCAGCTATTAAAATATATTGGCAAATCTGGTCAGACTGATTCATACGCCGATGCAGTTCACAAAACCAAACTTAATCACATTCAGGAAAACATTAAACAAAACAATTTTTGCCAGATAATAAAATTTAAATAAGACATACTACAGATTCAAGGCAAATAAAAAGACTGAATCCTGACACAGGATTCAGTCTTAACCAGAAGCAAAAAATTTCACGTCTGATAACTAAAGCACAATCAATGCAAAATTAACCACCCAACTGCTGCAACAGATTTTGAGCTTCAGCCAGTATTGAACCATTCGCCTCATCAACCAGCTCACGCAGAGTCTGGCGCGCGGTAACTGCATCATCCATTTCCAGATACATTTTTGCCAATTCCAGTTTAGCCTGTAGCGGAACAGCCTGCTGCTCAGGTGTCAGAGGTTGATCAGCAGGTTCAGATCCGGCTGATCGTTCCAGCCAATCCTGTGCACCACTTCCGGTAGCAAATGAAGAAGCCGGTGTAGTAGCAGTTGAAGCAGCATATTCAGACTTATCGTCATCCAGCACAAAATCCATGGATGGAATATCCAGGCTATCAGCTTCTGTTGCTAGGGTAGAATCAGCAGCAGGTGTAGGAGTTGAGCTGGCTGGTTGAGCTGGTGAATTGTCATCACTTACGCCCAATGTTTCCCAGTCAATATCCATTGAAATCGCATCGTCTTCTGCCGCAAACGCATGCTGCTCATGTGAAGCCAGAGTCTGCTCTTTAGTAGAAGGCACTTCTTCAGCAACAGGTGTGGTATCCTGCTTGTGTTCTTCATCAAACTTGAAGTCTTCATCCCACTGCAAATCATCCAGAGCATTTAACGTCTCATCTTCTGATGTTGCTGGTTTAGGCTGCTGTGTAGCCTGAATAGCATCCTGATGTGCTTCTGCTTTAGGCTCATCCAGTTGCGATTCATCAGCCACAACCCACTCAAAACCTGTATTATCTGCCACCTCTTCATGAGGTGCAGCAATAGCCGGCTCGTGTGAAGTCAAAACTTCTGGCTGCTCGGTTTCATCAATCTGATCCAGCCAGGATAAATCGTCAGCATTATCCAGCTTAGTAGTTGACGGAGCCGCCGTAGCAGCAGGAGTATCATCCGTGAAATTAAAATTCAGCCAGTCAGTATCATCTTCTTCCTGCTTGTCGACAGCTGGTGCTGTATCAGCAAGGTGTGGTGTTGCAGCCACTTGATTCACATTTCCAGCCGGTGCATCAGCTTTAGCTGGCGTGTCTGTTGCAGCGTCATTTAACCATGACCAGTCGCCATCGTCTTCAGCTGTACTGCTAGCAGCTGTAGCCGCAGCTGCCGCAGTTGATGCTGCTGCTTTAGCTGATGTAGACGGAACAGATACAGATTGTTCAACTTTAGGTGGTACAGCATCAAATACCACATCATCATCTTCATCAGATGCATAATCTTCATCATCTTCTGCGTTATCGCTTTTTTTACGTCTTTGCCAGAGTAAAGCAGCAATTAACAACACCCCTGCCACACCTGCCAATGCATATGGCCACCATGCAGGCAACATGGATTCTTCTGCCGGTTCTTCTACAGGTTGTACCGGCTGCGCTACCTGATTAACTTTAGGTTGTACTGGTTCGGCTTTTACCACAGATGCTGCTGTTGCAGCAGGTGCAGATGCCTGAACTGGCGCGGAAGCCTGAACAGGTGCTGAAGCCTGAGCTGGTGCAGATGCAGGTACAGTTTCGGTTTTAGCTTTCCCATCCCTGGTTAGAGCCGAGGCTGCGTTACTAATTTCAGAAACTATCGTATTAGCAGCCTTGCCCGCACTTGCATCTGCCTTAACCGATTTCTGTGGCGCAGCATTTTCCGCTGCTGCCTGTGTCAATGGCGCTGCTGATACTGACGCAGTGTTCTGTGTCGCATCTGCCGGTTTTTGAGCTGCTTTAATTTTTATTTTGGATAATTTATGCAGCTGTGAAGTAGATGGAATATTCAGGCTGATATCACGGTACATAAAATCCGGATTGCCATTGCGGAAAGCATGCGGATTGGCAACAATCAGAGCATGCATGGTTTGCTCTATACTCAATCCCTGCGGCCGTACCTTACGTGCCACATCCATCAGTGTTTCATTATTGTCTACATGATATTTCACTACCGCATTATCAGAAGCCAGCCCATTTTGCAGCGCAGCAGTAGCGCGGGCAGCTGACTTCTCTTTCACCGGCCGTACCGGCTTGCGGCGATTGCCTGCTGCTTTGCCTGCACCTGCTGAATTATGGCGATATTCTGGCGGGTCAAGTAATGCGGTATATTGCCGCCCCTGACTGCCAGCCATAAGACTGAAAGACAGCATTGGATCACGAACAGGCTTACTGGAACGCAAATGAATCACAGCATTTTGTCCTTGTGCCGTTACACGTACCTGTAATGGTGCTCCTGAAATTGCTGGCCGACTGTGTAATGCAGCTCTGGCTTCATCACCAGTCACAACCACACTTCCTGAAAACGGCTCACCCAAGGCCGAATTAACCTGTAAGCTGCCCAGCCCTGCCCATGCAGGTGCACTGGCTAACATACATAAAGACAGTGCGATGATTTTTAAATTATTTACGTTCTTCAATCCCGTACCCTCACCGGTAATGCACCATTGCCATCAGGCGCGTGCCAATTCAATATGATAATTTCTACAAGTGCTCTAAAATCAACTGGTGTTTAACGTTTACTAAACCTGTTTTTATATTATCTCACGCTATAATAGCTTTTGCGACACTTTAATGCCAAGTTACCTTTACATGTTTTGCTCTCAAACTACCCTTAACTGTGGATATTTTCAGACGCATCAATGCCTGAAAAGCCGGAAACCAATATACAATAATAGTTAAATTTTGTTTAACACATTGCTTTAACAGGTGCCAAGTGTAAAAACTCAGGGTATCATGGCAACTATTTCAAATCTTTATTAACCCAAACCAGAAAAACAGATATTAAGTCCTAATAATGAAAGCAGTATTTGAATTCTTGGTAGTCATTCTTTTCTTTGCTACCTACGTTTTAACCAAAAATATTATCCTTGCCACTGAAGTGGCTATTGTTGCCGGCATTATTCAGGCTGCATGGTGCCTGTTTAAATATCGTCGCCTGCAAACCATGCAGTGGGTCAGCCTGTTACTGGTTGTGGTAATGGGTGGTGCAACTATCTATCTCAAAGACCCACGCTTTATTAAATGGAAACCAACAGTCCTGTTCTGGATTATGTCCATTGGCCTGATGATTTCACATCTGTGCGATAAAAACGTACTGAAAAGTACGATTGGTAAAGAAATCAGCCTGCCCGAACCAGCATGGCGCAAACTCACTTGTGCATGGGTTATATTTTTACTCGCACTAGGTGCGCTCAACCTGTGGGTAGCTTTCAATTTTACCGAAGCACAGTGGGTTAATTTCAAACTTTTTGGCAGTACCACGATATTAGTTCTGTTTACAATCGGACAAACTGTATATATTAGCCAATACATTAAAAAGGATGAGTTGTAATGCTGTTTATGTTAATGGCCACTGATGCCGATAACAGTCACGAAGCACGTATTGAGGCACGGCCCAGACATCTGGCACGTTTACAGGAACTACAGGCACAAAACCGTTTGGTTTTGGCCGGCCCGAATCCGCTGCCAGATGATGACAGCCATTTTTCCGGCAGTTTGGTGATTGCAGACTTCGATTCCCTGGATGAAGCACAGGCATGGGCTGAACAGGATCCTTATGTAGATGCCGGGGTTTATGAAGAAATTCTGATTCGTCCCTTTAAAAAAGTCTTACCTAATGACTGATATTCAGACTACCATTCGCACACGCCTGCAACCGCTGGCACCACTGCAACTGGAACTGATAGACGACAGCCATTTACATGCAGGGCATAAAGGCCATCGTGGCGGCGGGCATTATCGCCTGCTGATTGTCAGCGATGCCTTTACCGGTTTATCGCGCCTGGCGCGGCAGCGCAAAGTTCATCAGCTACTTGAAGATTTATTCAGGGCAAATACCATTCATGCCTTAAGCATCAGGGCATATACCAACAGCGAATATTTAAGGCAATAATCCATTTCTATCCACTCAAAGAGAGATAACTATGAAAAAACAATTAATTGCAACCGCAATCTTGCTCGGATTAACCGGCATTGCCGCCGCCCAGACTGTAGTTACTGTTAATGGAACCAAAATTGACAGTAAAGAAATTGATAATCAGGTAGCTGTACTGGTTCAGGAAAGCCAGAATCAGATTCAGGACTCGCCCGAGTTGCGTAAAAGCATCACTAACCGTCTCATAACCCATACTTTGCTGATTCAGGCCGCAAAAAAACAGAATCTGGACAAAGATCCTGAATACTTGAATGCCTTGAGTCAGGCTGAAGCAGAAGCCAAACGTCTGGGCGATGATAAAAAGCCCGGTTTCAAGGAAGAATGGGCTTTCTTCAAAGACAATTTACTGACACAGGCCTATTTAGCCAACGTGGTTAAAAACAATCCGGTCAAACCTGAAGATGTACGTAATGCCTACAATGACATGGTGAAATACTACAGCGGTACTCAGGAAGTACAATTAGGTGAAATCCTCACTCGCGACGCAGACACCGCCAATAAAGCAATTGCTCAGTTACAGGCGAAAAAAAGCTTTGCTACAGTAGCCAAAGAGTACACCATTGACCCGGCTGGTCGTGAAAACGGCGGCATCCCTAAAGGCTATGTTGCCATCAAAGACCTACAGGAAAGTGCTCCTCCGGTTTTCAATGCTATTAAAGACCTGAAAAAAGGCCAGTACACCACAACACCAGTGCAAGGTAACGGCAATATTTACGCAGTGTTCTACATAAACGACAAGCGCAACATTAAACTGCCAACTCAAAAAGAAATGGAACCTATCCTGTCACGCCGCATGCAAAGCGCCTCAATGGCTCGTGCCATTGATCAACTTTACAAGAGTGCCAGTATTAAATAATAACTTTATTCTGACGATTATTAATCACGACAGAAAATAAGGAATACTTAACATGAAAAAAAGCATTACCTGGCTGGCTGGCTTAAGTATCATGTCCGCCGGGCTCGCTTTTGCCGATGCACCTAAAATTGACAATCAGCGTATTAACGTCATGCTCAAGCAGTTTGAGCGTCAGATGCAAGCCCAGCCGGGTGCTCCTGCGCCAAATAAAGCCGAGATTCAGAAAGAAATTACCGTTCGCCTGCAAACGGCTGAAATATTAAAAGCCGAAGCCATTAAGGCCGGGCTGGATAAACAGGCTGATACTCAGGCTGCATGGCAAAATGTACAGGCACAATTCTATGCGGCTCAATATGTAGAGCATCTGGCTGCCAGCATTGAAGTAAATGACAGTGATTTGCGCCGGCAATATGAGCAGGTTAGTCAGGAAATCAATTTACTGCCTATCGTTTTCCCAAGCAAAGAAGCCGCTGAAGAAGGTTTAACCAAGCTGAGAAAAGGTTTGGCTTATGAAACATTGCTCAAACAGGTTAACCCTGAAGCACCAGCCAGCAACTGGATGCTCCCGCAACAGCTGCCACCCGATTTTGCTCAGTTAGCTTCACAATTAAAAAACGGGCAGATTTCACCTAATGTCATCACCATTAACGGGCATCACATTCTGCTGAAACTGGCCGGTATGCGTCAGGCACCGAATGCTCCCGCTTTTGAGCAGATTAAAGACCAGTTGCGTGAACAAGCCAAACAGCAAAAAGTACAGGAGCAAATCAATCAGTTATTGCAAAAAAACGGCATTAATCTGAACGACTAGAATTTGCTGCCAAACACAACCGGTACAAACGTACCGGTTTTTATTTATGCGCTATACATAAACCACCCTGTCAACAAGCTACTGATACCACCATTAGCCTGCATTAACCCGATGTACTCTGTATCGTTCTATTACTGTGGCTGATACAACATATGCACATAGGGTATACCATCAGAAATATACGGCGCTCCCTGTATTTGAAAACCATGCCGCTGATAAAATTTAAGTACCTGACGATTTGCCTCTATTTTGATTGGATATTCGGCACAATTCTTCTGCGCATAATGCACAATTAGCTTAATCAGCTGATCCCCCAGTCCAGTACCACGAACACTCGGATGTGTTACAAACCGGCTAAAAGTAAAGTAAGTGCCGGCCAGAAACATACGCGCATAGGCCAGTATCTGCTCATCACGCTGGTAATAAACATGCCTGGCCTGTAAATCCCAATCATCCAGCTCATGGTAAATCCGCTGTTGCTCTACCATAAAAGTATCAATACGCAAGCGCGCAATACTATAAAAATCATGTGACGAAAGTTCATTAAATTTTCTGATGCACCACATAATCCCCTCCACAATTCCTGTTAACGGTACAAAATTGATTACTCAGGCCACTGCCCTAACCATACTATTCGAAATAAATTAATGAAAAACATTCGGATTCGTATCCTAACAATATCACAATATCTGCAAAAATAACTAAATAGAGAACATTATATCCAGCAAAACTATTCATCATCTTTATGTCTGTTGTCAGCATCATACCGAAATTTCAGCCAAAAAATAATCATACTGAACAGCAAAACGGATTATCTGCTAACGAAGCAGATAATCCGTGTAAAAAAACAATTAATTTTACTGTCTGACAGCCTCAATCTGGATATTCAGCTTAACATATCGGCTGGCCGGCATAGCTGTCAGATATTCATTAATTCCCCACTGTGAACGATCAATCACAGCCTCAAAATCACCACCACAAACCTGAGACTGATTCATCGGGCTTTTATAACAATTAAATTTGGTTGCCCGTAAAGTAACCGGATGTGTTTGGCCAACCATAGTTAACTGGCCACGTAAGGCTCTAACCTTACCCTCTTTATCAAAATTCCAATTATGAGACACAAAACGCAGAACCGGATACTGAGCAGCATTAAAAAAGAGCTTGCTTTGCAGATGCTTAGTGAACTCACTGCGACCGGTATCCAGAGTAGTGAGCGGAATGGTAATATCGACAGCACCGGTTTTCGTACCCGCATCATATTGCAACTCACCATTAAGATTATAAAAACCACCCACATTACTAGAGGTTGCAAAATGGTCGAGTGTAAAGCGCGCATTAGTATGCAACGGGTCAATCTTATAATTCGCAGCCACAGCTGGCACAGCGATGCCCAGCAAAGTTGCCATCAAAATACCGGCTAATCTGTTCATGAATAAACTCCTCTAAAACATTTATCTAATAGCAACTATATTAACGTGAATACCAAAGCAGCAAAATTCCGCAGAGTAAAAATATTATTTCCTCATAAGAAACAATATTCAGACATTCATGTATATTCTTAACCAGATAATCCAGCCTGTCTGACTGGCAAACAACCAATAACCTTTATCGCCAGTCAAATACCGCCATAGATTCAACATGCGCAGTCTGTGCAAACAGATTCATAATACCGCCGGCACGATACAGATAGCCACGCTTAACCAGCAAGCCAGCATCACGTGCCAGTGTTGCCGGATCACAGGAAACATAAACAATCCTGCCCGGCAGTTGCCGGTCTTCCAGCTCATTTAAAGCCAGAATTAAAGCCTGAGCACCAGCTCTTGGCGGGTCGAGCAGCCATTTATGCGCATAACCAAACCGTCGCAGACGCTGCCCGTTCATAGCAAAAAGATCAGCCTGCTGAAAACGAGCCAACTGCGCCAGCCCATTGCGTTGCGCATTACTACCGGCACGCTGACACATAGCTGCCATACCTTCCACACCAACCACTTCTGCCTGCATCCGTGCAACCGGCAAACTAAAATTACCCAGTCCGCAAAACCAGTCGATAATCCGCTCGCCAGCCTGAGGCTGCAACCACTGCATAGCACGCCGTACCATCAGCTCATTAGTAGCCTGATTTACCTGCGTAAAATCTTCAGGCTGATACGGAATCTCAAGCTGATATTCAGGTAAACCATAAGCCAGTACCGGTGTCGCCGATGCCGACTGCAAAGTAGTTGTCCGACCAGCCTGTAACCACCACTGCCATAGCCAGCCGCTTTGCTGTTGTAGCTGCGCCAGTAAGCCATCCACCTGCATCCGCATTTTCTGGCTTATCCCGCCGCAAATCTGCAAAGTAAGCGCAATAACCGCATTACCCTGATGCAGCATCATCCCTTCCACACTGCCTACAGGCCAGCTTTGCAATAAAGCTTTAATCGGCTTCAAAGCCTCAGACAGCGCCACCGGCAACACCAGACAGCCATCAATATCCACAATCGCATGCGTCTGTCTGGCCTGAAAACCCAGCTTTAACTGGCCATCTTCATACACAGCGCGCAAACGCACCCGTTCACGATAACGCCAGGGCAAACCATAAACTGGTGGCATCAGCTCATCTGGCTGTACCTTGCCCAAACGACGCATCTGATTCAGCCAGGCACGCTGTTTCAGCGCCACCTGCGTGGTAAACTCGATATGCTGACTATTACAGCCGCCACAACGCTCATAATATTCACAAGGCGGTTGTACACGCGCATTACCAGGCATCAGTACTCGGCTGATTCTGCCTTCAGTATAGGATTTTTTCACCCGCACTGGCTGCCACTCTACCACCTCACCCGGTAAAGCATCATCAATAAAAACCGCTTTACCGTCTACCCGGGCAACACCGCGCCCTTCCTGATTCCAGTCAATAACCTGTGCTGTAAACCGTTGTTCCAAATCGTAACCTCAAGCCGGAGAAATGGCCGTAAATAAACTTAACTACGTTTATTTTCTCACATTGCAGACAAATTACGTTATGATTATATTCATATTGCCATACCGGATTTTCAGAATAATGTTGAAACCAATACTTTGTGCACTCACTACCACCATCATATCAACAAGTGCATATGCTGCCATCCCAATGCCAGACTATGCTGTACCCGGTCAGGGGCAGCAGGTCATCCTGAATATTCCTCAACTACGGTTATTTTTGTTTCAGGACGGAAAATTAATCAAAACCTATCCGATAACAGTAGGCAAAGCGAGCACACAAACACCGCTGGGTGAATATAAAATTGGTGCCAAAGTCACCAATCCTACCTGGAGCGTACCACTCAGCATTCAGAAAGAAATGGCCGCAAGCGGTAAAACCGTACAAAAATCGGTACCGCCCGGCCCCAATAACCCGCTTGGCCCCGTATTTGTGCGCCTAGGCGCTCCTCGTCTAGGTTTGGGTATCCATGGCACCAACGTACCCAGCAGCGTACCCGGCGTACGTAGTCATGGCTGTGTTCGCTTACGCAGCCCGAATGCACTGGATTTTGCCGCTGCCGTACAAAGCGGTGCCGATGCCGCCGTAATTTACCAGCAGGCTTCCGTAAACACCGATGCACAAAACGACATCTGGATTGCCGTTTACCGAGACCCCTACAACAAACGCACTCTAAACAAAACACTATTAAACCAAAGCATTAGCTCATGGGCAGAGCAACACCAGCTACAAGTAGATCACAAGCGCTTAAACAACGCCCTGAATAAACCGGCCAACACCTTAATCTGCCTGACCTGTAGTAGCGGCAAAACCAAAGTTAGCGGCAATCTGAGCTCATTGCAATGGACCAGCGGTATCGGTGCAATTGTTGAATTGAAGTATATTGATACAACAGACAACAAACCAAAACAGGAAATTGCTCCTGAAAGCAGCAGTATTGAGGTTGATGAAGACGCAGACGAAGCACCCAAACAGAACATCACTCCGCTACATCCAGCCACCACACCAGCTAATCCCGAACGGCCTGCTCCAGCTAGCACCACGCCAGCCTCAGCCGATTCAGGTTTTGATGTACTGATGTAAGCCAACCCCATCTGGCTGTTTAATTGGTTCAAGAAATTAAGTCTGGGGTAAAAAATTCTCCAGCGATTGCCATAAAACAGCCTTGTCTGCTGCCTTGAGCCGCTTTAGCCGATATTCACATCGTGCTGCTGCGGCTTTAGTTATACCCTCACAAACCAGACGCATCTCAAGTGGCGGATACATACGCGTATACCGGGCACCACTCCCCGAACAGTGTGCCTGCCAGCGTTGTGCCGGCCGGTTAGTAATCCCGCAATAAAATGCACCATTAGCACAATACAGCAAATAAACCGCCCAACCAGCATCTGCCTGCGGCAAAGGGGGCAATGCAGCCAGAATAGATGCCGATAAAACCAATTTCATCGTACAGACTAACCAACTCTTAAAAATTTAGATAAAAATATTCATACCAAACAGCCTATCCATATCCGCAAGGAAAAATCGCAACCATACCGGCAATGCCTGATTTACCCATCATACAGAAACAGCTATCAAGCCGAAAACAACCCACATGTTTAAGTAGCATTACAGCAGATGGGACGTTTTCATTTATTCCCAAAATATTAAATATTTTGCATGAAATATAGTGGAAACCCAAATCACAGCCCTGACAGATAAATAGTATCGGCATATCTAATCAATATGCTGGCCTTGCTCCGTAAACAAACCGTAGCCACCGAATAACACCAGCATACCCCATGCTGCACCTGCTAATCCCATGAGCCGGGTATATTCTTTTCACAGTTTTATCAGCTCTGCCAGATTCATTTTTTATCCCCTACTCTTGTCAAACCGTATTGTAATCAGAAGCCACCAACATCTGACAAAGCTGGCTATATTTAGTGGCTTTTTACTATACTCAAAAATATTCAGAACTAAACTGGATTGCCGATAAATCAAGCGGCCTAATGATGAAAAAAGTACCTATTAATTTAATCATCTTTAGAATAAATAATTTTGGACTCAATGCCTTTAATTGCACTAGATGGTAAAATAAATCGCAAGGCCTCACTTTGCCCATTTTTGTCTTGCATTGTTCGTATCTCAAATAAAATCTGAGAACCAACACTAGCAAATAGAATATTCACATTATCTAAGTGACACAAATCAATACAATCTGGAATTGACTTTAAATGTAGACTTTTTTCTTTATCATTATTAAATTGGTTAATTCTAGTCTGTAATACATTCCTATAATTTTTATCTATATATAGCGTTACATTAGGTTGCCTAATACCACTTAAAATAAAAGAAAATTTAATTAAATTACCTCCAAACTGACCTACCACTAATGGAATTAATATCAACAACAACAAATACATAAAATTTCGTGATATTTTATCTTTATCTGATTCTTCTTTTTCTATATTTACAATTTTAAAAAATTTAGATCTAATTCTATTATCAGCAAAGAATTTTACGGAATATAATAGTAACATCAATGCTTGTACTAAAAAAATCTTCATTAAAGAAAAAATTTTTAGATCAATGCTAAATAGTATTATAAATGCTTGAGCTATTAGCCCATAAAGAAAAAATATGAGCATAATATCAACAGGCGGTAAATATTTTATTTTCAAATTTTTTATTTTAATTTTCTTAAATTTAACAATAAAAAAAATTTGTCTTATAAAGCATAGCAAATAAAATATTGATAGATTTGCCATATATAGCATTACGATAATTAATCCATATAAAATTCCAAAATTTATCGTCACCCATATAAACAACAAAGCACCGCTAATTGTTACGTCTTGAGGAAAAAAATGTATCTCTATACAGTAGATAACAACAATAAAAGCTCCTATAGCCGTGCCTAAAATACTAAATATTTTAAACAAATCTATAACAAATTCTGTAATCTCTTTATATTTTCTCATATCATCCCTTTTATAAATTATTTCTAAAAATCTTTACCAAAAAAACCACTAATATTAACCCAAACAGGCTAACATTAGTGGCTAAAATTTCAGCTAGGGATAACGAACTAATCACTCCATTTTCGGATGCAAATCAACATACTGCTGTTTGCGTTTTTCCAGCGCTTGTATCTGCTCCTGCAAGTTGGCGATGGCTGCATCAATATCATCCACACTCTGCTCAATATGCTCATACGTCTCAGCCAGCAACTCGCGTGCTTCCTTTTTATTCGAAGCCGAAGGAGATACACCACGTAATGGACGGTTAGCTGTTTCTTTCAGATAAATACCAGTAACAATCCCGATACCCCCCACCACCATCAGATAATAGGCCGGAATAAACAGATTGTTAGTGGCATCCACCAGTGCCGCGGCGATAGTCGGCGTTAAACCAGCAACAATAATCGCAATATTAAAAGCACTGGCCAGCGCACTGTAGCGGATACGCGTAGGAAACAGCGCCGGTAAAGTTGATGCCATCACCCCAGTAAAGCAATTCAGAATCAGTGCCAGAATAAACAGGCCAAGAAAAATCAGCCCTACCTTGCCACTGGTAATCAACTGAAAGCACGGAATGGCCAGAACCAGCAGCGCAACAGAACCACCGATAACAAACGGCTTGCGCCCGATTTTGTCACTCATAAAACCGATAATCGGCTGCATAAACATCATGCCAATCATAATCGCAATAATAATCAGCACACCGCGGTCTTCACCGTAATGCATATTGTGCGACAGATAGCTGGGCATATAGGTCAGCAGCATATAATAAGTAATATTAGTAGTTAATACCAGCCCCACACTTACCAGCAGCGTACGCCAGAAACGCCGCACAATTTCCGTAAACGAAACCCGCGGACGACTGCTCACCTCTTCCTGTTCTTCTTTTTCCATCATATCCAGATGTTTCTGGAATGCCGGTGTTTCCTCAGCAGCATGACGCAGATACAAGCCGAGCAAACCCAAAGGTGCGGCCAGAAAAAACGGAATGCGCCAGCCCCATGAGAGAAAATGCCCCGAACCCATGATATTTTCCAGCAAAACCACTATCCCTGCGCCCAGCACAAAGCCACATATCGAACCAAAATCCAGAAAACTGCCCAGAAAACCACGCTGGCGGTCGGGCGAATATTCCGCCACAAAAATCGCTGCACCAGTATATTCACCACCCACCGAAAACCCCTGCGCCAGCTTGCACAGCAGCAACAATACCGGCGCCCAGATGCCAATACTGTTATACGATGGTATCAGCCCAATACAGAAAGTACTGAGCGCCATAATAATAATCGTGGTCGACAATACCTTTTGCCGGCCGAAACGGTCACCAAGAATACCAAAAAACACCCCGCCCAGCGGACGCACCAGAAACGGTACAGAAAATGTACCCAATGCTGCAATCATCTGCACACTGGGAGAAGCAGACGGAAAAAACACCTGCCCCAGCGCATAAGCCACAAAACCATATACGCCAAAGTCAAACCATTCCATGGCATTACCCAGCGCAGCGGCAGAAATCGCCTTTCTAAGCTTAGTCTGGTCAATAATCGTAATGTCGTGTAACTCCAGTGTTCCATTCTGGGTAGGAATCAATGGCGGTACATGAGGAGAACCCTCATTCTGTTCATTCGGTGCTGTCATGGTAACCCTTTCATTATTAACATTGAAATGATTCTTTAAGATTATAACATGCAGCCACAAAGGTGCTTTATACTTGAATTTTAAAGAAAACTACCACCAGCATAATCGAAAAAGGGTTACATGCGCTACAATTATTTTATTTTAGGCAGACTTTTAAACCGCTCACTCAACAAGTCACTGTGCCATCATCCTGCCGGCTCAGGTACCAGTCAGTAAAGCCTGCCGATACAATGGTAGCTGTACATGAATCCGCTGCAATTGCCGCCATAACACCTTTCCCACCACATCATCATCCGGCTGTGGCTTGTGCACCTTTAATAGCTCGCCAACGGCCTCCCATTCAGCCTGAAACGCAGAATAATCAACGTTTTGCGTCATCATTTCTGCCAGCCTGCTGGCAATCGTACACCAGTGCTGTACCCGCTCAGGTGTCAACAGCGGCTGCACACGGTCTACCTGTACCCGAATCGCACCCAGTGCAGAAATACAGCTAAGCAGCACATAATTCAGTTGCAACAAAGCTTTACCTTCAACCAGATGCTGCCCGTAACGCCTTGGTTCCAGCGACATATCCGCCACAGTATTACTCAACATAGCGGCCAGCTCATGCGCATTGCGCCGCGCAGCACGATAAACCAAATCATCACAGTGCCCGTTCTGAAACTGTTGTGCCACCTGCCGCAGATAAGCAGCATCAGCGCACAAAGCACGTCTGGCAATCCGCCCCAGCGTCAGATAGCGCCAGTCCGGCCACAGGCACGATACCGCACACCACGCCAGCACCGAGCCCAGAATCGTATCCACAAAACGCGACAGCATGGCCGACTGCGTATCCATACCAATAATCGCAAAACCCACCAGTACCTGTACCGTAATAAAAAACGTAGAAAAACTATAACGGCGTAGCCTGAATGCGAAAAACAGCACCGTACTCACCACCACAATCACCAGCCGGCCTGCCAGCGTAGGCACAAAATACGGCAATACCGAGCCCACCAGCACACCAAGCAGCGTACCCATTATGCGCTGCTTCAAACGAGTCGTGGTTGCCGAATAGTTCGGCTGGCACACAATCACCCCAGTGAGCAAAATCCAGTAGCCCATCTTCAACTGGCCGCTTTCAACCACCATACAAATCACAGCCGTTAGAATCGCCAGCCGGATAGCATGGCGCATCACATTCGACTGCAAAGTAAAATGCGTCTTTAACGCCGGCAGAATATCGCGTATCCGGTCAACATCCTGCCCGGCAATCTGCATATCACCTGCCTCCTGTTTGACACCAGCAGCCTTTACCTGTTCCAGCCAGAGCAGTTGCTCATTAATCGTTAGAATATTCGCAATCAGCTGCTGCAAACCCGGCGTATCCTCATCCGTATCACATTCAGCACAATAACGTGCTACTGCCTGCTGCACCCCTTCACCAGCACGCTGGAGCACCATATTAAACACATAGGGCTTATCCTCATGCAGACACTCACTCATCTGCTGGCAAGCCTGTGCCTGCAACACAATCAGGCGCTGAATCCGGTAAATCAAATCCGAGTGCGCCAGCCTGTGCGCCAGCGCTGCATAATCCACATGGCGCGAACTGATCCGCTCATGAATATTCTGTGCTGTCAGATAGTATTGCAGCAGCGTACTGATACCACGCTGGCGGTGCTGCCGGCGCAAGCGGTAAAACAGTGCCGCACGGCAGCGGTTAAACCCGTCAATCACTGCCGTATTCTTCATTGCCAGCGCCAGCTCCCTTTCCGAGAGCAAATCTGCCTCATCAGGGTCAAAAAACTGTGCTTTCACCAGCATATAGTCTGCCAGTTTAGCAAAAGCACCGGCCAGATTGTCCTGTACCGGCCGGTTTGGAAACAACAGATGCAGCACCAGCGTACATATACTAAACAGACACGTACCACAAACCAGCATCAGCGGATTGGTATACCACGGCAAATGCGGCGAATAAGTCAGCACCGTATACAGCATCACCAGCAGCGTACCAAAGGCAATTGTCCGATAACGCGCATCAATTGCACCCATCATCGTCGTACTGAATGCCGCCCACACCATCAGCAATGAAAACGCCAGCGGATGCCCGAATGTCCACTGCACTGCCGTAGCAGCCAGCGAAAAATGCACCAGTGTAAAAAACAGATTGCGCAAACGGCCGGTGAATCCATCATCCAAATCCACCAGCCCGCCAGCAATAATCCCCAGAAACAGCGCCGTACTTTCTGCCGTATTACCCGTATACCATACCCACCATGCTGCCAGCACCATACTCAGCAGCATTGGTAAATTAGCCAGATAACCAGCACGCACCGGAATTACTCGCATCACACCGCCTCTAATCACCAGAAAATACCATTCAATTCATTTTAACAAGCCGGCGAATTACCCAGCCAGATATTTAGCGTACAAAAAAGCCGGCCATGAAAGGCCGGCTTTCTGCACAAACACAAGCATCATTACTTCTTCTCTGCCTGTGCCTGCCACGTATCACGCAAAGTTACCGTACGGTTAAATACCGGATTTTCCGCACTGTGGTCATAGCGGTCAGTTACAAAATAGCCCAGACGCTCAAACTGATAGCGCGTTTCCGGTGCCAGCGTATTTGCTACCGGTTCCACCAGTGCATCAATTTCCGTTACCGATGCCGGATTCAGAAACTCAACAAAGTCACGATACTGCCCATCATCACCACGCACTGCATCAGGGCGTTCAACCGTAAACAGGCGGTCGTACAAACGCACTTTAGCCGATACAGCATGCTCCGTAGACAGCCAGTGAATAACCCCCTTCACCTTGCGCCCCTGCGGCTTGGAAGCAAGCGTATCGTGGTCTATCGAACATTTCAGCGATACCACCCGGCCAGACGCATCCTGCACCACTTCCTCACACTTAATCACATAACTGTAGCGCAGGCGCACCTCACCACCCAGAGTCAGGCGCTGCCAGCCTTTAGGAGGGTCAAGCGCAAAATCATCTGCTTCAATATAAATCGTTTCCGTCAGCGGCATCAGGCGCTCACCCATTTCCGGGTGATGCGGATGAAACGGCGCCTCACGGCTTTGCGTTAACGCCTCATCAAAATTAATCAGCTCCACCTTAATCGGATTGAGCACCGCAATCATCCGTGGTGCCACACTTTCCAGGTCTTCACGAATTGCGCCCTCCAGCACACTCATGTCCACCACATTTTCACTCTTGGAAATACCCACCCGCTTAGCAAACAGGCGCAGCCCTTCCGGCGTATAGCCACGACGACGCATACCCGAAATCGTAGGCATACGCGGGTCGTCCCAGCTAGACACATGATCCTGCACCACCAGCTGATTGAGCTTACGCTTTGAAGTAATCGAATACAACAGTTCCAGCCGGGAAAACTCATACTGATGCGGCTGATGCGCAATTTCAATATTTTCCACCACCCAATCATACAACGGCCGGTGTGATTCAAACTCCAGCGTACACAGCGAATGCGTAATATTTTCAATCGCATCCGAAATCGCATGCGTATAATCGTACATCGGATAAATTACCCATTTATCGCCGGTACGATGATGATGTACACGGCGAATACGGTAAATCACCGGGTCGCGCAGATTAATATTGCCCGCAGCCATATCAATCTTCAGCCGCAGCGTTTTACTGCCATCCGGAAACTCACCATCACGCATACGCGCAAACAAATCCAGATTTTCCTCAACCGTACGCTCACGATACGGGCTGTTTTTACCCGGCTCCGTCAGCGTACCACGATACTGGCGCATTTCCTCCGCATCCAGATCGTCCACATATGCCTTACCGGCCTTAATCAGCTCCAGCGCATATTCATACAGGCGCTCGAAATAATCCGAAGCAAAACGCTCTTCATTCCACTGGAAACCCAGCCACTGCACATCTTCCTTAATCGAGCGCACATACTCATCCGATTCCTTCTCAGGATTCGTATCGTCAAAGCGCAGATTACACAAACCATCATAAATATAGGCCAAACCAAAGTTCAGACAGATAGATTTAGCATGGCCAATATGCAGATATCCATTTGGTTCAGGAGGAAAACGTGTCATCACTCGCTGGCATTTCCCGCTTTGCAGGTCATCCTCAATAATAGAACGTATAAAATGATTATCGGCAAACTGATCTTTATTAAGCATAGTTATTCTGAATATGTGCAAAGGCGTTTTTCAGAATTAAAACTCCAGAAAACACCAACTAAAAGGTTATAATTATATACCCAACTTATATAAGAAATATACAATTATACTAAACAAAAAAATATTAAATATTTTAGTAATAGTTAAGTAAATACCAAATCAAATCAAGTAAAACATAAAAAAAATTTACCAATTACTGAAGTTTAGTAAAAACCCATTATCATACCCAATCCAATCCGCCCCTCAGGAAACTGCTAAAACAGGAAACGAATCACTACAAAACAATCATAATTAACAATTATATTGCTTCATCCTTTGCTCTGAGCAGCAAATATTTCCCAGAAACAATGGCCAACTATTCAGAAACTCACCTTGTTCGGCGATAAAATCTTTTGGTCACAGAAGCTGTAGTACAAAATTTATACAACACATTACCCTGCCCCCAGATACCCCTATTCAGATTACCGTTGTTCTGCAACATTCAGCCATCCTGTAAACAAACATTACCACCAGAATACTGTCTAGCCCGTTACCGGCATTCACAGCAAATCGCCGGCTATCTCCGCATCAAACACCAAAGCCTGCTCTTTTTGTGCCGGTAGCCAACCACAACATAACAGCCCAATATCCAAACTTACTTCATAGCCTAACCAACCCAGTAAATAAAATTTTTATATACAATCGTACGGATTCAGCCTGAAAGCCAACTTTAACCCACATCAATACAGCCTTATAAAAAACATTACCTTTATAAATAAAAGTTACCAGCCACAAAGCAGAGCAACACATAGTGGTAAGGATTGTGACGGACAGAATAGTATAACGAGGCCGCTTAAATCCAACCTCTCCGTCAGAACAGGCAAAGCCGTGTGTAATGGCACTACCGGCAACGTGCATATAACCGGGAAATGGCCGTTAGCTAAAGAAGATTTAGTAAAAAAACATTATGGTGTAGCTGCCGAAGTTTAAGAGAGTTAAATAGGCGATTTATCCATAAAGCATTTTAACTCAATGAGCGCAAGAAACCGGATAGAGGCAGCATATAACCTCCGTCACTGAATACAGCTCAAACACCATAAGACCAATAAATACTGGCAAGGAGCAAAAACAAAATTTTAGACAAAAGCACTGGAAATTAGGCTTATTACAGAGCCTATTCCGAAGATGATTTAGCTTGAGAACATATTAAATTTCATCAACAAGAAGATATACTACAGTGATTTCTGCAAAAAATGATTATAAAGCGAGTTATACAACAGATAAAACGGATGCTGCTCATATAATGAATAGCGCAAATAAAATAAAAAATCATACACGCGCAATTGGCGTAGCCAATGGAGCAGCAAAAGCTTAACACATATAGCAAACAATCAATAAAGATTTAATCAGTCTGTACCCCATACTAACAACAGCAAACATGTTAATATTAATAGACAAACTCTTGACGTTAAAACATCGTCAGGCACAGTAAATAGCCATACCGTAGCTGCAATAAAAGACACACAAAACTACATGTTTAACCAGCCTGAGACATCAACAACATGAAAAAACTATTAATAATTCTTTTACTTCTACCCTCTTTAGCAATAGCTAAAGATTATAAAACCATCATATCTGGTAAAAAATTAACCTATAAGGGCGAAAATTGCGCGGGAGTGGCTTTTTCAAGCAATGGATTATATGCGTTTATATATGCAGAACAAGGCACCAAGTGCTTACCTAATTTGTCTTTGCGCGTTAAATGGCTAAATAACAATACCGTCATGCTGGTAGAAAGGAACAAAACCGCAGAAAATGCTCCTCAAGTTATCGTCATGCAATTTAAATCGATAAAGAAAAATAAAACCACTGTTAAAAATATTTGGGCAGGCTGGGGAGATCAACCAGACCAGATTGAAAAATACACAATTAAATAACTAATCAACCAGCACTCCAAATTTTACTTTATCTACTTAGGGCTTCAATCACATCAATTGCCCTCACTTTAATCGCGCAAATTGCCAGATTTACTGTTGCAGCCAATCCACTAACTTATCACAAACCAGCAACACTTAAAGGCAAAATTATCATCGCAAAAATACCTCTTCCAATCCAATATTTAAAGGCGAAAAGCAGCCAGCAATGCGCCTTAATACCCCCTATCAATGTAAAAGCAGCCCTGAAAACAAAACAACCAAAACAGAAAAAAAATGTTAGCTTTAATCAACTTACAACTAGAAAATAAAATAAGCTATATAATCAGTTAACGCTTGCAAATGGCCAAACAGTTATCACTCAGTGTTTTGATTTATTTAACTTTTTATAGCCAACCATACAACAAAAGTTAACAAAATTACTGTACTCCATTAGTAGCGCGCGGTTTGGGAAATAGATTTAAATCAGGAAAGCAAATGAAAAAACTACTACTGGCTCTTTTCAGCTTATGCACCAGCTCCTGTGTTTGCGCAGAAAATCCACAATTGCAATACATAAAATCAATGTATCAAGAAAGCGTAAAACTCAAGAATCGCAAAACAAATAATAACCCAGATTACTATTTAAAATACTTTAATAGAAATCTGAAACAAATATATGCCGAGGTAAAAAGTACAGTGAAATCACCGAGAGTACCGCTTGTATAGACTATGATTTTTATCGTCGTTATAGCAAAAATCACTAATGCCAATCTTCGTAGCAACTTAGATATTACATAAGGAGTTTATATGTCTAAGCCATCTTTAACAAATGAACTTACTCGCCTGTATGAATTATTGGAAAAAGGAGCAATAACAAAAGAAGAGTACGAAGAGCACAAAGCTTTACTATTAAGCAAAGCCCGTGGCACTCCCTTTCCTGACGACGAATACAGTAATCCCGCTCAAACCAAATCAGCAGAGGAAAAGCCGCAGATTATCATCAACCAAAGTACCTCAGCGGCAGCATCATCTAGCGCAGCAGCCATAGCTAAAAATGGAGGTTGTTTAAAAACCACCTTAGCAGCAATTGGTTTTTTAGCTGTTATTGCCATACTTCTGCAAACATGCTCTGACAACGAAAAGACAGCACCAGACATCCCTGCACCAGAGCCAGCACCTCAGAATATCGCCAATACAGATAATCAGAAAACTGCACAGGAAAACATACAGGCTTTATTACAAAGCGCACTACAAGATAACGCAGCAGCAAATGACGAAATCAATACCGTATGGACAGACATGGATGCCGATGTGCGCAATTATTTAAAGCCTCAGCAGCTCACATGGAACCATGAAAAGAAAAAACAGTGCCAAACCAACGAATACTCAACACCTGAGCAAAACCAGATAGCTTATTTAAACTGTGAAACAAATATAACGCGCACACGCATTCTCGAACTTCAAGCTCAGAAAAATCAGATTTACACAGAAATAAAAGAAGCGCAGCTACAAAAAGTCAAACAGGAAGCAAAAGATTCATTAGAAACACTACATACAACATGGGATACCATACCAGAACCAATTAAAGACCACTTGAATTCAAACTTTAAAAACTGGACTGAGAGTGCCAACAATGAATGCGATGCAGCAAAGCCGGCTGATACCCAGGTGCAGACAGATATCAACCGATATACCTGCATAACAAAACTGGCAAAAGCCAAGATTAAAGAGCTTCAAGGATACAAAATTTAATCTTGATTATGTAACACAATCAACCACTCTTAAGAGTGGTTTTTATTTGCAACGCCCTTAAAGTTGAAGATTTTATTACGTACGAAGAGTGCAGCAATTCAAGAGTGGATGTGCCTATAGAAGAATTACACCCTACTAGATTTATTAATTAATTTTTAGATTACACCAAGCCTGCTATGCTGGCTTTTTTATTGAAGTAAATTATACTGCCTATTAAAAATATTCCGAATATACCAAACTTCAAAGGCCTCAATCGCTGCTACTAATACACGGATAAGCATAGGAGGCGCATCATTGATTAATATTATGTTTGGTCATTCTGCGCATGCTCAATAAGTACAGTATCCTGATTCTACTGGCCGATAACATACTATCTATACCATACAGTAAGATGGCAAAGATTGCGCAAGCACTCGTCGGAAAAGGTTTATTTACCTGTTACAAGCTTGTTAACTCATATAAGGCTATCGTTCAGAGATCCAAGGGAACAGATGATACTTTAGCCAGCAGCAATCACTATCCGGCTGATATCATCTGCATAAACACCGGCACTACACATCAGTCTCGGTACAGATTATCAATCATTACATCATTCAGGCCTGAATGGCATGGAATGTTCTGCCAGTCGACACACTAAACCAAAGGAGCAAACAGAGTTAGCGCAAACAGAGAAAACCAGCAGAAAGAACCGGCCAGCACATATCAGTAGCAGGTTTCCCGCGCTGATGAAATGGCCATACAAAAAAGCGGCCAACCCAAAGAATCCCGCCATCGAAAATCACAACAAGAAAAAACGGCATCACCACACTGCAATAGCACCCAAATATATATTATTACCCTTATCGCCTGAATTATCCTTGCCGCAGTGAACAACATCGGCTAAAAAACACCAGTCCCAGCCTCTGCCTGAGCATACCGCTTTCTAATCCAAAGAATTAATAGCCCGGCCACGCCATCAACAAACAGGTAAACCCACACAAAGCAGCATTATGCATAGCTACTGGCTACGTAACAATTAGCAAACAATATCATTTAATTAATAAAATCATTAAGTTCACATTATGGTGAAATTTGTTATACAAAAATCTGTCATACCAGAAAATCGATTAGTATAAACCGTGTCTTTTACCAACCAAAATGTTCAGCCTAGCTAATTGATATAAAATTAAAAATCCACATACAAAACCGCTGAAAACAGACGATATATCAACATTAACCACATCTAAGCCTTGCAATATATAATCCACACGAATAGACAAGCAGCCGGCCACCATTTTCCGCCAGCAGGCTGCTTATAATAATGTATAAAGTTTACTTGCTTGGTACGGGCAATTTGCCCTGCTGCTGCAATTCCTGAATATATTCAGGCAGAATTACCTGCGGGATATTTTCGCGTTCTTTCTTTATTGCATCCAGCTTGGCTTTATTGCGCCGATAATCGGCCATGGATTTAATGATAGGCCGTGGGGTACAGAGTTTCTGGCTTTTGGCATATAGAGCAAACTGTTTTTTTACTATCTCAGGCGCATTTTCCTGTCTGGTACCATAATCAATAAATATCTGATTACAAGCCAGAAAATGGACGGTGATATTTCTTACCTTGCCAAAATCATCGCCAGCAAATGCTGGAGGTGGGGGTAAAGGAATAGTTGCTGAATGATATTCATTATATTGACTGATTATCCGCGATTGCTCTTCATTAAAAACCAGCCCAGGCATATTTAATACTTTTGGTCGCCAATCGGGATAAGGTAATACTTTCCAAGATACTCTAATTGTCATCCCTGGCTTCCATTTGGCTGGCAGATAAGCTGCGCCACAGGTGGAACCACCACCATAACGTTTTTTTCCAATATCTTCAGGGTTAATTGGCGATGTATTAGGTATACAACCGCCATTTGCACTACCGCCACCAATATCAACAAAATCATAATTTAAAGCTTCTACCGGCGCGGCATAGGATTTGTTTTTGCCGGAGGTTACGCCAACAAATGGCTCAAAGCCGCCACTGCATGAACTGATAGCAGTGGTGGCTAGCAATAAACAGGCTAACTTAAGCAGCTTAGGGATAGTTGCCGGGGATGATTCAGGCATTGGTTACTCCTTTACTCTGACTGATATTGGAATGATTTCTTACTATGCTGTTTGTTGCTTAGATTAAATTTTTTAATCGCTAGCGCTTACTATTGTCAGTTGCTCATTTCTTTTTGATGTTAATTATATATCAATATTTTACTCAGTTATAAGCTGAGTGCAGAAGCATTGTTTATGCAGATATACCTTTAGCTAAGCAGGTGGATACGGGATTATGCTGCGTATTTTGGCTGGTTTGCGCCACAATATTGTGTATTCAGGCCTGAAATCAACTTGGCGGCGGAACAACTGGCTTTGGGCTGGCTGGGTGAAGTGAGGCTGGTACGAAATCAGCCCAGTAGCCGTAGCGGGTACGGCACCAGATTAGGGGCGCAAGATTACAGAATGCCTGGTGGCGGAAATAGACAAAGCGGCCGCTGCGAAAATACAGACGACCGGCCGTTACTAGGTATGCGGGATTTATTTGCTTGATACAGGGAATTTGCCCTGCTGCTGCAACTCCTGAATATATTCGGGCAGGATTACCTGCGGGATATTTTCACGTTCTTTCTTTATCGCATCCAGCTTGGCTTTGTTGCGCCGATAATCGGCCATGGATTTAATGGAGGGGCGCGGAGTACAAAGTTTCTGGCTTTTGGCAAACAGTTCAAACTGTTTTTTTACTATCTCAGGTGCATTTTCCTGTCTGGTACCATAATCAATAAAAATCTGATTGCAGGCCAGAAAATGGACAGTAATATTTCTTACCTTGCCAAAATCATCGCCAGCAAATGCTGGAGGTGGGGGTAAAGGAATAGTTGCTGAATGATTTTCAGTATACTGCATTATGGTTTGATACTCATGTTCATCTAAAACTAAGCCAGGCTTATTCAATACCTTTGGCTGCCAGCCAGGATAAGGCAGAACTGTCCAATAAATCCGCGCGGTCATACCCGGCTTCCATTTAGCCGGCAAATAAGCAGCGCCGCAGGTAGAACCGCCGCCATAGCGTTTTTTACCCACTTCGTAATCATCCACACCGGGCGTATTAGGAATACAGCCACCATTAATACTGCCACCATGCACATTTTCATAATTGTATTCGAGCGCTTCTACCGGCGCGGCATAGGATTTGTTTTTGCCGGAGGTTACGCCAACAAATGGCTCAAAGCCGCCACTGCATGAGCTGATAGCAGTGGTGGCGAGCAATAAACAGGCTAGCTTAAGCAGTTTAGGGATAGTTGCCGGGGATGATTCAGGCATTGGTTACTCCTTTACTCTGACTGATATTGAAATTATTTCTTACTATGCTGTTTGTTGCTTAGATTAAATTTTTTAATCGCTATCGCTTGCTATTGTCAGTTGCTCATTTCTTTTTGATGTTAATTATATATCAATATTTTACTCAGTTATAAGCTGAGTGCAGAAGCGTTGTTTATATTGTGTATTCAAGCCTAAAATCAGCTTTGGTGCGGGACAATTGGCTTTGAGCAGGCAGCTATGGCTGGCTGGGAGAAGTGAAGCGGGCACAAAAGCAGCCCGGCAGACGGGCGTGGCGGGCACGGTGCCAGACCAGAGGCGCAAGATTACAGAATGTGCCTAGTGGCGGAAATAGACAAAGCGGCCGCTGCGAAAATACAGACGGCCGGCCGTTGCCAGGTATGCGGGATTTATTTGCTTGATACGGGGAATTTGCCTTGCTGCTGCAATTCCTGAATATACTCGGGCAGGATTACCTGCGGGATATTTTCACGTTCTTTCTTTATTGCATCCAGCTTGGCTTTATTGCGCCGATAATCTGCCATGGATTTAATTGATGGGCGTGGGGTACAGAGTTTCTGACTTTTGGCATATAGTTCAAACTGTTTTTTTACTATCTCAGGCGCATTTTCCTGTCTGGTACCATAATCAATAAATATCTGATTACAAGCCAGAAAATGGACAGTAATATTTCTTACCTTGCCAAAATCATCGCCGGCAAATGCTGGGGGGGGGTAACGGAATAGTTGCTGAATGATTTTCAGCATATTTAACAATAGTTCGATACTCACTTTCATCAACATTGACACCGGGTAAATTTAACCCCTTGGGTTGCCAATCAGGGTAAGGTAAAACTGTCCAATAAATACGAGCAGTCATACCCGGTTTCCATTTAGCCGGTAAGTAGGCGGCACCACAGGTAGAACCACCGCCAAAACGGTGTTTACCTATTTCATTATCTTCTACCCCCGATGTATTAGGTATACAGCCACCATTAATACTGCCACCATGAACAGTTTCAATTGTATAGTTCAATGCTTCAACTGGCGAGGCATAGGATTTGTTTTTGCCGGAGGTTACGCCAACAAATGGTTCAAAACCACCACTACATGAGCTGATGGCAGTAGTGGCAAACAATAAACAGGCTAGCTTAAGCAGTTTAGGGATTGTTGCCGGGGATGATTCAGACATAGGTTGCTCCTTTACTCTGGCTGATATTGGAATGATTTCTTACTATGCTGTTTGTTGCTTAGATTAAATTTTTTAATCGCTATCGCTTGCTATTGTCAGTTGCTCATTTCTTTTTGATGTTAATTATATATCAATATTTTACTCAGTTATAAGCTGAGTGCAGAAGCGTTGTTTATGCGGATATACCTTATAGCTAAGCAGGCGAATACGGGATTATGCTGCGTATTTTGGCTAGTTTGCGCCATACTATTGTGTATTGAGGCCTAAAATCAGCTTTGGTGCGGAACAATTGGCTTTGGACAGGCGGCTATGGCTGGCCGGGAGAAGTGAAGCGGGCACAAAAGCAGCCCGGCAGACGGGCGTGGCGGGCACGGTGCCAGACCAGAGGCGCAAGATTACAGAATGTGCCTAGTGGCGGAAATAGGCAAAGCGGCCGCTGCGAAAATACAGACGGCCGGCCGTTGCTAGGTATGCGGGATTTATTTGCTTGATACAGGGAATTTGCCTTGCTGCTGCAATTCCTGAATATACTCGGGCAGGATTACCTGCGGGATATTTTCGCGTTCTTTCTTTATTGCATCCAGCTTGGCTTTGTTGCGCCGATAATCGGCCATAGATTTAATTGATGGGCGTGGGGTACAGAGTTTCTGACTTTTGGCAAACAGCTTGTAATGCATGGGAGTATCTTTGCCCTCTTCTACCGTACCATAAGTAATGTAAAGCTGATTGCAGGCCAGAAAATGGACGGTGATATTTGCTACTTTGCCAAAATCATCGCCAGCAAATGCTGGAGGGGGGGGTAAAGGTATGACTGCGGAATGGTTCTCATAATATTGTCCTATTATATTTTTTTCATTTTGATCAAAGTTTACTCCAGGAATATTTAACATACGAGCCTTCCATCCTGGATAAGGTAAAACCCGCCAATAGATACGTGCAGTCATGCCCGGTTTCCATTTGGCGGGCAAATAGGCGGCACCACAGGTTGAACCGCCGCCATAGCGTTTTTTGCCCACTTCATAATCATCAACACCATTAGTGCCTGGAATACAGCCACCATTAATCGAACCACCCGACATATTTTCATAGTTGTATTCAAGTGCTTCAACTGGCGCGGCATAGGATTTGTTTTTGCCGGAGGTTACGCCAACAAATGGCTCAAAGCCGCCACTGCATGAACTGATGGCAGTGGTGGCAAGCAATAAACAGGCTAGCTTAAGCAGCTTAGGGATAGTTGCCGGGGATGATTCAGACATAGGTTGCTCCTTTACTCAGGGTTATCATTAGATTATTTTTACTGGGCTATTTACTGCTTAACTTAACCATTTTAATGTTCAGTAGTAATGCTACCGCTGTATTTGTAGTTTCAGCTTACAGCTTTATCTTTAAATTACAATTATATATCAATAATTTACTTAATTATAAGCGGTTATTCCGGATAGTGCACGTTTTGTTATGCCAGCCGCGCCGGCTGCGGTATACCCATAGCGGCCAATCAAAATAAAACGCCATTGCACCAGTATTGATGCAATGGCGTTGATACGAAGTCGGCGTTAATGAGACGCTGAATTCAGATTACTGCTAAACCAGCCAGCTTTGCAATACTTTTTTTATTAATTCAAGCTTTTGTGGCGAAATTGTCTGTAGTTGTGGCGGGATGTCTCCTGTTTGCAACTGTTGCAGCAGGCGGCTGATTTCCGGCTGGCTGCGGCTGGCGATGTTTTCCGGCAGATACTGGTTGATTTCCAACTGGCCAAGGCCGAGCCGGTTTAGGGCTGACTGGCTTATCTGTTCCACCGCCTGATCGTAGATATCGCCGCTGCCGTTGTGGTAAAAGGCCTGTGCCAGCGTTTGCGGCTCCTGTGCGCCGCTTTCAAGCAGGGCGGCGCTGGTTTGGCTGCTGCGGCTGAGGTTTTGCTGGTACTGGCTAAGCTGCTGGCGCAGATGCGCGGCCAGACTGTCTTTGCTGATGTTTTCCAAGCCGGGCGGCTGCATCAGGCTGGTTTGCGGCATGCCGGCTAGCGGGTCGGTATATACCTTCATGCCCTGCTGGAGTGCTGTCTTGAGCTGAGGTTTATCAATGCTGCCGGCTCTGGCCTGCTGTACGGCGGCTTGCAATTGCTGCTGATTGCTGCTTACTTTATCCAGCATTTTACCCAGCTGCTGTGCCTGCTGCTGCACTTGCGGGCTGGCTGAGGCCAGCTGGTCGAGCTTTCTTTGCTGCTCAAGCAATAGCTCGCGGATTTCATTCAGGTTTTTGATGGTTTCATCGCTATTCTGAATAATCTGATCCAGGGTTTTATCGGCAAAATCTTTGTCTGTCCAGCGCTGCTGCTGGGCGTATTCGTTTTTAATCTGTTCGAGCGCGGTTTGCATGTCTTTGCTAAACTGGCGCAGCTTTTCCAGATTTTTGCTGTTGGGCAGGATTTTGCCGGTATCGGGGTCGATGGCCAGTGCTTCGTAGTCTTTGGTGAGCATGGTCCAGGCAGCTTTATCTGCTGCGGTAACAAACAGCTCGGGATTGTTGAGGCCAATCAGGATGTAGGCAGGATTGCCGTATTTCACGCCCATATAGGCGCTGCGGGCAATACCGGCAATGCCAACTACGCGCTCGGCCAGCAATACCGGTGACAGCGGTTTATTGGAAAAGCCGCCGCTAAATACAATGCGGTGGGCAAAATAGCTGGTAAAGGGCTCACGGCTGCTGAGGGCGGAATCATGCATAAACCAGGCACGCGAGTCGTGTATCTGGTTGTCAAAAATCTGCACCATGTGCGGATAGGTGGCGGAATATTTTTCGGCATGGATTTTCAGGCGTTGCTGCAAGACCACTCTGTCGCGCATATCGGCCTGCCGGAGGCGCTGCCAGATGTCTTTGGCGGTGTTGGCGGCTATATCTGCGCCAAGTACGTGCTGATAGCGCTGGCGCAGCACGTTAAGCATAGCGCCGCTAATCAGGGAGCCTTTATCGGCATTTGCCCACATGTCGCTGATTTCCTGCGCCGAGAATTCCCACGGCTGGCTGCGCTCTTTGTCGCCCGCCGCGCCGGCCGGATGCCGCTGTGCCACAAAGGTATGAGCCATTGGCGGAATGGGCAGCGGATTGGCTGGCGGCTCCGGCGTTTTGAGCTTGGCAGGATCGGCGCCGAAATACAGGGTATCGCCATTATTGTGGATATCCTGATATTCGGCGGCTTCGTCGTCATTATTGAGCATATACATGCTGCCGGCAAAGGCGGTGGAAATCAGAAAGCCGGCCGACAGGATGTTTTCAAGATGGAATTCATGCAGGTAATCGGCCTTGAATTCCTTGGCGCCTTCAATTAAATCCCAGCCATCGTTGCCGGCTACGTAATTTTTATTGATGATGCCGTCGAGAAATTTGCTGCGCTCGGCTTTGGGGATGCTGTCAAGCCCGGCCTGCTGCCACAGCTCATCATTATCCACCACGCGGGTATCCGGCAGTTTGCCCTTACCGGCTTCGTTGGCCTCTTTGCGCCCCTGCCCAATTAGTTTGGTACGGCTTTTTTTAGTGTCTTTGCTTTCTTTTTCGCCCACACTGCCATCCGCAGTAAGCGGCAAGCCCAGATAGCCCGCATAGCCGGCGATACCGGAGCGTACCCAGCGCAGAATGCGGTAGGCGGTGAAATGGTGAATCTGTTTTTGCAGCGCGGTGCTGATATTCGTGGTTTCCAGCGTTTTCAGCCAGCCATTGAAAAGCTGCACCATTTCCGGCTGGGTAGCAAACTCATTATCAGTATCATCATTCATGATTTCATAGTTCTTCAGCTTAAAACGCGGATGCTTCTGCATGTCCTTAGCGAACTGAGGATGTTGTGATGATACCTGCAAAGGCATACCATGCTGCCAGCAACGCGCATACATATCATGCAGGGTAATCTGTGACAGTACATGCCCCATACCATAGTTGCTTTTAAACTGCTCGCCGGGCGGATAGCCGCCGCCGATATCGGAATGCACGCCCGGATAGACATATTCCTTGAAATTGCCCCTGGGATAGCCGCCATCGACGCAGATACTGTCAACGGAAAAGCTTTTGCGCTGCTCATGGGCAGAAACAAACTGGTAGCAGTTTTTAACAAAGCCAGCGCTGCCGGCGCGCTGTAGAGACATGGTACGGTGTGCCCAGGAGCAGTGGCCGGTAACCATGGCCACCAACGGCGACATGCCTACGGTAGCCACGGTATCAAACAAGCCACACATTTCGATATAGATGGGAATACCAAGCAGCTTGAGCTCAATGCCCTGATAAGGCTGCTCGCCATCGGGGGCAGTAGCGGCTTTATCTTTGGGCGCTGTTTTGGGGGCGGCGGAACGCATGGCGGCGGCCTGCGCCTGTACACGCTGGATGGCGGCCTTATCGGCAGCACTGTTTACCGGGCTGGCTGGCGCGGCAGCGGCTGCTTCCTTATCTTTATCTGGTGTATCCTGTTTGGCAGCGGCTGCGGCTTCAGCAGCGGCTGCGGCCGCAGCACGATTGTCCTGCCGCTGATTGATGCGCTCCTGCGCCTGCTGTGCCTGTAACTGCTCCAACTGGGCGCGGGCGGCGGCATTTTCGTCGCGGTCGAGCAGGTAATCAAGCAGCCAGTTGATAAAGGTACGCGCTTCGGCAGCGCCACGGGAAAAACCAACCACATACAGCTTGATGGCTTTGGGCAAGGGAGTGGAACTGGGGCGCTGCAAGGTATTGAGAAAGCTATCCAACTGCACTTTACGCCCGATACGACAATCCATACCTTTAACCATTTTCTGCGCGGTGGCTAATGGTAACTCTTTTTCATTAAATATCTTGCTGATACCGAGACTGGCACAGATGCGGGTTAAGCCCCAGTTAATGCGTGCCTGGCCATATTTGGCCAATGCTTCGCCAAGCATTTTGGGATCATCGTCGCCGATTTCCTCAAAGCGAGTACCAACGCCCTGAATATAATGCTTAAACCAGCCATTTTCAATCATTACCTCGTCACGATTATTATCGCCCGGCAGCCCACCAGCGCCCATACAGGCATGAAACAGGCGCGCTACATTAGTGGTACGCGGATAGGTGTAGGCCGGTATCAGCTTGGCCTGTTGGGCGGCGGCGTGCTGGAGCGGATCAAGCTGCTCAGCGGTAGGCGGAGTGGCGCCGGAGACCACGCTATCGGCTTTTTCATGGTTGTTGGTACCATCAAAAAAGAAGCTGATTTTGAGTATTTTCTGGCAGGGCTTGGCCTTGGTGCGGTCGATAAAATGGTTGTCTTTGCGATTGTCGTGAATGCTGTTGATGGATGCCGGCAGGCGGCCACCGGCAGCGGTGGGAAACTCATCCGGCTTAAGTATGCCCGGCCATTGAAATTCAATCGGTTTGATGGCCGGCATATACGGCGCGGCCAGCTCTTTGAGCTTTGCTTCCAGAGTTGCTATTGGCGGCGGGGCTGGCAAATCGGGCATGGTTGGCGGCGCGGTTTTGCCGGGCTGCTGGCCAGCGGGTGCCTTACCCTGCTGTTTGCCAGCGGATGGTTTACCCGGCTGCTTGGCAGCGGGGGGCGCCGGCTTTTTTTTGGCCGAGTCTGGTTTTTTGGGGCTGGCGGCGGGGGGGCGATTGGCGGCATCGGCTGCCTGGGCATTATCGTAAATGCCATAATCATGCTGCTCTACTTTATGGCCGGCAGTAATGCCATCAAGGCTGATGGTGTGGTTATGCGGATTATTGGGCGAAGACTTAGGACTGGCTGCCGGTTTGCCGGCAGGAGCGCCCGGCTTGGTATCCGCTGCCGGTTTGTCGGCCGCAGCCGGCGGTACTGGTTGTTTGTTATTATCGTCTTGTTCAGCCATGGCGAGCTTCCTCTTTCACTCATTTATACAAAAAAGCCGGGCAGCCGGCGAGCGGCGCTGCAAGCAATGACGGTGTTTGCCGGCATAGCCTGTTGCGCACAGCGCCCGCCTGCCCGTGGGATTTCAGCCAGATATTGGCTGCTAATCCAAGGTTTTAGGTACAGCTGTCATTAGGCTATATTAACATATTTTATACAAGTTTATATTTTTGTTTACATATGTATAGACGATAGAAGATAGCGCAGCCATAACGGCCGTGCCGCCATATGGCGGTACGGCCGCTGTAAAAAGAGGAATAGCTTATTTGCTGGTTACCGGCAATTTGCCCTGCTGCTGCAATTCCTGAATATATTCAGGCAGGATTACCTGTGGGATATTTTGGCGTTCTTTCTTTATTGCATCGAGCTTGGCTTTGTTGCGCCGATAATCGGCCATGGATTTAATGGAGGGGCGCGGGGTACAGAGTTTCTGGCTTTTGGCAAACAGTTCAAACTGTTTTTTTACTGATTCGCGTGAATCATCTTCCAGAGTGCCATAATCAATATATATCTGATTACAGGCCAGAAAATGGACGGTAATATTACTTACCTTGCCAAAATCATCGCCCATTGATGGAGGGGGTGGGGGTAAAGGGATGACTGCGGAATAATTTTCATCATATTGATTAATAATAGCTAACTCGTTACTATCTCTGACCATACCGGGAACATTTAAGCCTCTGGCATGCCAACCAGGATAAGGATAAACTTTCCAATAAATCCGCGCAGTCATGCCCGGCTTCCATTTGGCCGGCAGATAGGCAGCGCCACAGGTAGAGCCGCCACCATAGCGTTTTTTACCTACTTCGTAATCATCAACACCATTAGTGCCGGGAATACAGCCGCCATTAATCGAACCGCCGGCCATATTTTCATAATTATATTCGAGCGCTTCAACTGGAGCGGCATAGGATTTGTTTTTGCCGGAGGTAACGCCAACAAATGGCTCAAAGCCGCCGCTACATGAGCTTAGGGCGGTGATGGCCAGCAATAAGCTGGCTAACTTTACTAGTTTCGGTATGTTTTCCAAGGGCTTCTTACGCATGTATCACTCTTTCATTTATCTTGTTTGCATTTATGGTTGTAATTAGATTATTTTTATGATGCTATTTGCTGGTGTTTGGTAAAAGTAGTTGTATTGGTGCTGGTGGTGGCCACAGTAAAAAACACAATAAAAGCTTATTTAGCAGACACAGGGAATTTGCCTTGCTGCTGCAATTCCTGAATATATTCGGGCAGGATTACCTGCGGGATATTTTGGCGTTCTTTCTTTATTGCATCGAGCTTGGCTTTGTTGCGCCGATAATCGGCCATGGATTTAATTGATGGGCGTGGGGTACAGAGTTTCTGGCTTTTGGCAAACAGTTCAAACTGTTTTTTTACTACCTCAGGCGCATTTTCCTGTCTGGTACCATAATCAATAAAAATCTGATTACAGGCCAAAAAATGAACAGTAATATTTCTTACCTTGCCAAAATCATCGCCAGCAAATGCTGGAGGGGGGGGTAAAGGTATCACTGCCGAATAATTCTCATCATATTGGTCGATAATAGCTGATTCTTTACGATCTACAACTAGCCCAGGTAAATTTAATATTTTTGCACGCCAGCCAGGATAAGGATAGACCTTCCAATAAATCCGTGCCGTCATGCCCGGTTTCCATTTGGCTGGCAGATAGGCAGCGCCGCAGGTAGAGCCACCGCCATAGCGTTTTTTACCTACTTCGTAATCATCCACACCCGGTGTTTTAGGAATACAGCCGCCATTAATCGAACCACCAGAGATATTTTCATAGTTGTATACGAGTGCTTCAACTGGGGCGGCATAGGATTTGTTTTTGCCGGAGGTTACGCCAACAAATGGCTCAAAGCCGCCGCTACATGCGCTTAGGGCGGTGGTGGCCAGTAATAAGCTGGTTAACTTTACTAGTTTCGGTATGGTTGCCGGGGATGGTTCAGACATAGGTTGCTCCTTTATGCGGGGGTGATATTGGGCTTATTTTTATGGGCGCTGTTTACTGGTTAATTTAATTTATTGTATCGCTCTGTAGTGACGCTACCGCTTGCTAGTTTCAGTTGCTAACTGCTTTCTTGATGTTAATTATATATCAATATTTTATCCGATTATAAGCGGGGGTACAGTTTCCTGATTTTGGCTTGCAGATACCGCCGCCAGTGGGTTTTTAGCCTCTTTATAATGATTGATGTTGTTAGTACTGGGAATACAGCCTCTTTTAATCGGACTGGCAGCCATATTTTTATTGTTGTATTCGACTGAGGCGGTATGGGATTTGTTGTTGCCGGCGATTATATCAAGCTATGAGCTTAGGGCTGGGGCTGATAATAATAGTATGGCCAGCTTTGCTGTATGTTTTGTTGTTCTGGTGCTGTTGGTTGCCTGGGGTATCTATTTTCTATTATGTGTTTTCTTCAATATTATGAATTAATGTTTTTTATTGGTGATGCTTTTTTGTGTGGTTGATTTGGTACTTGTGGTTTGCCGGCCGGGCTTGGTTTAGATTCTTAATATGTTGATGTTTATTGGATTGTTTCTGGGAAAGATAATGATTTTATATGTTTAGATGGTGTTAATGCTGATGCTGTGGGTGGCGGATGGTTAGGCTGATTTTAGGTTTAATTTGCAGTATACGGGGATGTTTTGGCTAATGGGTGATGATTGTGGGCTTAAGGTATTCACCCTATCAGGCAGATGGGGAATTATTTTGATTAAGTTGCAGATGGATGATGCTGTTAATCTGCTGTGGGGGCAGGATTGTTAGTACGGTGATGGTGTGGCGACGTGTGTTGATAAAAATAACGCCGTGACATCATTTAGATGACAGCGGCGTCAATTGCTACGGATTATAGGTATCAATGAATGTATGGCTTTGTAAGTCTATGTTATTTACCTTTATATTAAATAAATTTACTGTTTATAGCAAGCTTTTTTATGTTTTAAACTTTTGTTGTGGTTTTTACAGGTGGTTTGTGTTGGATGATTACGACAGTAGCTTGTGATGATTGATGTGTGTATGGTGTTTGCAACTGGTTTAGGTGGCCATTTCTGGCTGGGATAAAAAAACCAAATTCGATACGAATTTGGTAAGGCTGTGTATGGCTATGGTAGTTGATGTTGTGTGTTTGCTATTTTGGACTGTGCAAACCGAGGGATTTGCTTGTCCAGTCGCGCACTTGCTGTACGAGTGCGGGGTTGTGTTCGAGTTTCTGGCCATAGCTGGGTATCCACTTGTGCAATATAGGTGCCCATTCGTTGCTGACTTTGCCGGGGAAGCAGTGTTCGAGCAGTTCGAGCATGATGGATACGGAGGTGGAAGCACCCGGGGAGGCGCCTAATAAGGCGGCCAGTGTGCCGTCTGTGGATTTTACCAGTTCGGTACCAAATTGCAGGACGCCGCCTTTTTGCGGATCTTTTTTGATTACCTGTACGCGATTGCCTGCAATAGCCAGATGCCAGTCTTCATCGCGTGCTTCGGGGTAGAAGGTGCGCAATTCCTGCATGCGGTCGGCAAAGCTTAATCGAACCTGCTGAATAAGGTAGTGTTCGAGGGCGAAGTTGTGTATGCCTACGGTGAGCATGGGACGGATGTTGGCGAAATTGAGGGTTTTGAATAAGTCTTGAAAGGAACCGCGTTTGAGAAATTTGGTGGTAAAGCCGGCAAAGGGGCCGAAGAGTAAGGCGTCTTCTCCGTTGATGACGCGTTTGTCGAGATGGGGCACACTCATGGGCGGTGCACCCACGGAGGCTTTGCCATAGACTTTGGCATTATGCTGCCTGACGACGTCGGGATTTTTACACACGAGCCACTGGCCGGATACGGGAAAGCCGCCATAGCCTTTGCTGACTTCGATACGGCTTTTTTGTAATAGGTGCAGGGAGCCACCGCCGGCGCCGATAAAGACAAAACGGGCTGATACCTGCTGATGTGTGCCGTTAATGAGGTTTTTGATGTCGAGATGCCAGCGGCCATTGTGCTGTTTGAGGTCGACAACTTCGTGTTGCAGGTGCAGCTTGCAGCCTTCGTTAGTAAGGTTGTTGATGAGGATTCGGCTTAAGGCGCCATAGTTGACGTCGGTACCAAGGTCTGACCAGGTTGCGGCAATGGGTTCGCTGTTGTCACGTCCCTGCATCATGAGGGGTACCCACTGGCTAATCTGATCTTTGTCTTCGGTATAGAGCATGTCCTGAAACAGGCGGTATTGCTGCAAGGCGGCAAAGCGTTTGCGCAAAAAGGCGACGTCTGTTTCTCCGCGCACCAGACTCATGTGGGGCACGCTGCGGATAAATGCGCCGGGGTCGGTAATCAGGCCGGCATCGACAAGTGATGCCCAGAACTGTTTGGATAGTTCAAATTGTTCGATAATTTTGATGGCTTTGGATACTTCGATGGTGCCGTCTTTCAGCTCTGGTGTGTAGTTGAGCTCGCACAGGGCTGAATGGCCGGTGCCGGCGTTATTCCAGGCATCGGAGCTTTCGGTGGCCACGTTGGCCAGACGCTCGTAGATGTTGATTTGCCAGTCTGGCTGTAACTCTTTCAGAAATGTTCCCAGTGTTGCGCTCATTACGCCAGCGCCAATTAGTACCACATCTGCTGAGCTATCGCTATTGGTGTTTTTCATAACGTAAACTCTTCTTTCTTCTCTATCAGGCTATGCTGAATTAAATGTTTATTTGGTAGTTCACACAAGGAGCATTCAGTATTGATGTGATTTATGTGTTTTTGACTTAAATCATTGACAATAACGAGAGCTTAATTTAAGCACTTTTGCTTGCTGGCAGCAATAGCAAAATAGGGTTTATGCGAGGCTGGGATGGCGCTGTAAATCATAGCCTATTGATTATTAATGTGATTGTTTTTTTATTTCTGTATGACGTAGCTATTTTATGGCCACTGTGGGCGTTTATGGATTGATTGTTGATATTTTGATTATTGATATCAATACAATAGTTTATCTTGGTGAACAGATAAAGGGCGATGAGTGATGGAATGCTCAGGCTATTAATGTTTCTGTGTCTGTGGTTTTGGCCGGGCAAAATAGAGGGCGCTGAGGGCGGCGGCCAATGCGTTGAGCAGTATAAGCATCCAGTTTGGCGACGAGGTTAACAGCAAGTTTTGCACGAATCCACATAGTAGTGCGATCATGGCTGCGCCGATGCTGATGCGATAAGGCGGATGGTGATTGATAAAGTAGCAACTGGTTATGGCGGCCAGCAGTGAAGGTATGAAGGCGTAAATGCCAACGAAACTCAGTACAAATAATAGTATAAATTTGATGTCGCCAGTGTCGAGTAAGCTAATATGATTGAGTGGCACGCCGCTGTTAGCGTACCAGTAGAATAGTACGATGTAGAATACACCGGTAGCGATTATGCTGCTTATGGTTTGCAGGATAAGTGTGAGTAGCCGGGCTGATGCCGATGGCTGGTGTGTGTGCTGGTGCTGCATGATGCTGTCCCCGGTTGGCTGGCTTGCGCGGTTGTGGGTGCATGCGGGCATGCGGATGTTGTGTTGAGTATACCTGAAATGGCGGTGCGGGGGTATTTTTCGCTGTGTAATCTGTATGCTGGGTGTGGTGGTGGCTGGTATGTTCTGGCTACCGGCCAGATGCACTGTGAAATGCTTTGCCGGTAGCCGGTGCTGGCTGCTCAGGTGTCGCTGGCACCAAACAACAGGTTTTCTTTGATAGCGCGGATTTTGTCGCGAATCTGGGCAGCTTCTTCAAACTGTAAATCGCGCGCGGCGGCCTGCATGGCTTTTTCGAGTTTGGCGATTTCTTTAACGGCATCGTCTTCGTTGTGGATTTCGCCTACTTTGAGCTTGCTGCGGCCACGGCCTTTGCTGCCGTTTTCATCGTGATAAACGCCATCTATCAGGTCACGTACCTGTTTTTTGATTTGCTGCGGTACGATGCCGTGTTCGGTATTGAAGGCTATCTGGCGGGCACGGCGGCGCTCGGTTTCGTCAATCGCGGCTTTCATGGAGTCGGTGATTTTGTCGGCATATAGTATGGCTTTGCCGTTAACGTTGCGTGCGGCGCGGCCGATGGTTTGTATCAGGCTGCGATGGCTGCGCAGAAAGCCTTCTTTGTCGGCATCAAGTATGGCCACCAATGAAACTTCGGGAATATCCAACCCTTCTCGCAGCAGGTTGATGCCTACGAGTACATCAAACAGGCCGAGACGCAGGTCACGAATGATTTCTACGCGCTCTACGGTGTCGATGTCGCTGTGCAGGTAGCGCACTTTTACGCCAAGCTCGGCATAGTAGTCGGTGAGCTGTTCGGCCATGCGTTTGGTGAGGGTGGTAACGAGTACACGCTCGCCCTGCTCGCGGCGGATATTGATTTCAGACAGTAAGTCGTCTACCTGTGTGGCCACGGGGCGGATGATGATTTCCGGATCAATCAGGCCGGTGGGGCGTACTACCTGTTCGACTACCTGGCCGGCATGCTCTTCTTCATATTTGGCCGGGGTGGCTGATACAAATATGGTTTGCGGCATGACGCGCTCAAATTCATGGAATTTTAACGGGCGGTTGTCGCGGGCGGATGGCAGGCGAAAGCCGTAATCCACCAGATTCTGCTTGCGTGAGGCATCGCCCTTGTACATGCCGCCAATCTGGCTGACGGTAACGTGGCTTTCGTCGATAAACATGAGGGCGTTTTTGGGCAGGTAGTCCATTAAGGTAGGTGGCGGCTCGCCCTCTGGCTTGCCGGAAAAGTGGCGTGAGTAGTTTTCAATGCCCTTGCAGAAACCCATTTCGTAGAGCATTTCTAAATCAAAGCGGGTGCGCTGTTCGATGCGCTGGGCTTCTACCAGCCGCCCTTCATGGGTAAACCATTTAATGCGGTCGCCCAGCTCCTGCTTGATGTGTTCACAGGCACGTAAAACGGTGTCGCGCGGGGTAACGTAGTGGCTGGACGGGAATACGGTATAGCGGCCAACGCGCTGTTGCAGGCTGCCGGATATCGGGTCAAACAGTTGCATGCGGTCGACTTCGTCGTCAAACAGGCTGACACGCAAGGCAAGCTCGGAGCTTTCGGCGGGAAAGATGTCAATCACGTCACCGCGCACGCGGAATGAACCACGGGCAAAGTCGATATCGCCACGTTCATACTGCATGGCTACCAGCCTGGCGATGATGTCGCGCTGGTCGATTTTCTGCCCTTCTTTCAGGTGCAGAATCATTTGATGGTATTCGTTGGGGTCGCCAATACCGTAAATTGCCGATACAGTGGCCACTATGATTACGTCCTGCCGCTGCATCAGGCTTTTGGTGGCACTCAGGCGCATTTGCTCGATGTGTTCGTTTATGGCTGAATCTTTTTCGATAAACAGGTCGCGACTGGGTACGTAGGCTTCCGGCTGATAGTAATCATAGTAGGAAACAAAATACTCAACGGCGTTTTCGGGAAAAAATTCGCGCATTTCTGCGTATAGCTGTGCGGCCAGGGTTTTGTTGTGCGCCATGATGATGGCCGGGCGGCCGCTTTGGGCAATGACGTTGGCCATGGTAAAGGTTTTGCCTGAGCCGGTAACCCCAAGCAGGGTTTGGCTGGCCAGTCCATCTTCCAGCCCTTCCAGCAATCCCTGAATTGCCGTGGGCTGGTCGCCAGCCGGTGGAAATGGCTGGTGCAGTTTAAACACACTACCGGGATACTGAATAACATCCATAAGTTTGTAACCTGAAAATAAATTCAACCGAGGAAAAATAACTGTGGTTAAAACAGTTAAAACCGCGCTAGGCGGTTTGTGCTACACATAAGGCCAGTGTGGACAAAAAGCAAGCTTGTCTGCTGGCTTTATAACGCAATCAGGGGCTGAATGCGCGGCTGCAACCAGACTTTACTTTTGCTGTACATTTAATTACAAATCAGCCTGTTATCCAGAAAATGGAATATTCGGTAGTGGCCGGATAAGTTGTTTTTTCAGAATCAGCACTAATACCCGAATGTAGGGGATTTGATGGAGTATGGGTAATATCTGATGGCCAGTTAATACTTGGGTATTTGTATTTGTGCTACAAAATCGGCTGACTAGTATGTATTGCGCCAATTTTCTGTGATTAGCCATGTATCACCGCCATTTTTAAATGGTTAAACCATTATAATGGCACAATAATTAGATGAAACAAAATGGCCGGTGATTAATAGCCGGCCATTAGTATACAGGGAATAAGCAGATTATGAGTAAACCAAACAAACTGAAGAAATGCCTGCAAGTGGAAATTGATGCCGCTGATCCGTTTAAAAACGACGTGTTGGATAGAAAAGCCAATATTGAAATTCTGACTCAATTTATTACCAGCTATGAACAATCGATTGTGCTGTGTATTGATGCTGGCTGGGGACAGGGTAAAACCACATTTATTAGGATGTGGCAGCAATATCTGAAAAATCAGGATATTCCGACTATTTATTTTAATGCATGGGAAAGTGATTATACGGATGATGCGCTGATTGCGTTGATTGGGGAGATTGGTTTAGTTATTGACAATCTGTCTGGCGAAGATAAATCAAAAGCTAAAGGCTTTTTTAGTACTATTAAAAATAAAATTGGGTATCTGACAAAGGATGCATCATCCAAAGAGTGGCTAACTATTGGTGCAGCCTTTGGAAGCTTGATTTCAGGTGGCCGCATTAAAGTAGATAAAATTGCTGAATTTACTGCCAATCTGGGCGCTTCTTTGGCCAAAGATCAAATTGAAAAATACGAGAAATCTAAACAGGTACTGTTTGAGTTCAAACAGGCATTAAGCCGGTTGGCTGAGTGCTATTGCGGTGATGATGACAACAAACCATTGGTGATTTTTATTGATGAGCTGGATCGCTGCCGTCCTAATTTTGCTATTGAGGTACTGGAAAAGGCCAAACATCTGTTTAATGTGGATAATATTATCTTTGTGCTGGCTACGGATAAAACCCAGCTAGGCCATTCTATCAGGGCTGTGTATGGGCAGGGGCTGGATGTTAACGGGTATCTGCGCCGGTTTATTGATTTTGATTATTTGTTACCTAGCCCAGTTAAATCTGATTTCATTGTTAGTTTATCTAAACAATTAGGACTTAATAAATATTTAAATGCACCTCCATCTCAGTTCCCAGTTTACAATTACACTCTTCTAAATATATTAAAAGATATTACTAATCTATATAAATTAACATTAAGAGAGCAAGAAGCTCTTTGTAATATTCTTAATATTATAGTGAGAACTAAAAATCAACTTACACAAGAAGAATATACTCTGTTATTCTTTTTAATTGTACTCAAATTAAAATTTCCGGATCTCTATAAAAGTCTGAATAAGGAAAATAAAAGAAATTTTATTTATAAGGCATTAGAGAACATTAATTCGCAATATACTTTTACAACTGATAATAATACCTTTCATTTAGAATCTTTAGAATGCATGCTTTTAACTGTTATTAGGACGAATTTATACACTCCAGATGAGAAAATGATTGAAGATTATGTAAACACATATGATTTCGATGATGAAAAAAAACAAAAATTAATAAATAGCTTACCTATAGTTGGAACATATCAATCCAATATACTGTCCTTATTAATAATAAAAAATGCTATTGAATTTTCGTCTTCATTCAGGCTTGACTGAACTATCTGACTGATATTGTTTATCTAAATGATACTTGATAGTTTTATAGGCCAATTGCGTGTATGCAGGCTGGAAAAGGCTGGTGATACATGAATCCGGCAGAAAATTTGCTGATAGCTTTGACTTATGCTGCACCACAAAACTCCTTACGCTTTTGTGGCTGTAGCATTTATATCCCAGAATCAGAAATTTGGTTGCTACTTGCAACTGGCTGCGTTGTTCATCTCAATCAATAAACCGCCGGCAAGGTAGTTTGTAGGTTTGTTTTGGCGTACGCTTGGAATAATCAGGCTGTTTGTCATCATCAGCACTGCTGGGCAGCCGGTTTTGCTGCTTTTGAGGCTGTTGTTAATAACTGTTTGTTATTGAATCTAGACTATTGGCTCTTGGGTTAATGCCAATCTCCTGTGTGTGCATTTCTTTTAAGCGGCTGGTATTTTTGCCGGTGGGCATTATTCAGATGCGCTTTAGCTGTGGCGTTTAAGAAAGCGGAGCTAATTATTGGCGGTGGATGGCAAGGCTTTTATGCGATGCATTGCACAGGCAGGTTTGCGGTATTCGAAGCTGCAAATTTACAGGCTGGTTTGTTGATATCACTCTTTTTGCTTTGCTTGGCTATATTGCTGCTAACTTGCTTTATGATGCTGCGATATTCTGTGCGGCATGGCGTGCGGATTCTGAACGCTAAATTTTTGGCTATTAATCTCCAGCTATTAGCAGTTTGCTTATCTACCCCGGCACTGGTATTTGCTTGTGCGCGATAGTTTTCAGGATATGGTTTGCAGTGCCGGCAAGTTGGCTGCAGGCTTTAGCTATTCAGCTTACCCTATGGTGCAGATTCACAATGGCGATACGTTGTGTAATCACTGTCAGGCAATGTGTTAGTACTTCTACTAAGCAATATTTTAGATAAATCTGAACAGTTTTGCTGGTGTATCCCACAATAAGGCTGGTGCCAGTTGTTTATCCTGTAACAGCATATTCAGTTGGGTAGCCAGATACTCGGGGTTGATTTGTTGTTCGTACTGGGTATGCGGCCAGTCGCTGCCCCACATCAGGCGGTGGCTGCCGAAATTTTCAAGTAATAAGAGGATGGCGGCGGCAAAAAATTTATGCCCGTCGGCCGCGGCAGCACTGATGCGGTATACCGCGGAAAGTTTGCACCACACCATTCCGCTATGCCCCCATTGCAGTAGCCGCTGAAAACCGTTATCACGAGCGGGTACACCATCCGCTGGCCGGCCGAAGTGGTCGACTACTACGCGGATTTGGTGTTTGAGCAGGGTGGTAATCATGGTGTCGAGTTTGTTACTGTGGCAATGTAGTTCCACATGCCAGTTAAGGGTTTTGATTTTCTCGAGCAGGTTTTGCCACGGAGCGGATTGCAGCTGGGGCTGGGTGCCGTCTATAACATTCAGGCGTATACCGACGATACCTGCCCTATCCATTGCCTGTAGCTCAGGCAAGGTGATTGTGGGGTCGACGCAGGCTACACCTCTGAGACGGGGCGCGGCCTGTGCGATGGCCTGTAGCATGAAGCTGTTATCACAACCAAGAAAGCTCGGCTGAATCAGTACGCCGTGCGTGCAGCCAAGGCCGTGCAGATGAGCCAGATAGTTTTCCAGTGGCGCACTTTGTGCCGGTGTATAGCACCGGCCGGCTACCATTGGCAAAGCCAGATTAAATACATGTGCATATATATCTATTCTAACAATTACTACTTTATTGATTTTATTTATATTTTATAATTTTTTATTTCTCAGAAATATACCCATCCAGATTAATCTGTTTTAAATCGCGCCCTTTGGTTTCGGGTAGCAGTAAGACGCTAATCACTACTATTGAGTAAGCCCAACTGGCATAGATGCCAATGGATGATCCCAGAGACATTGATGCGCTCATGTGCGCCACGAGAAACGGAACGATTGAGGAAAAAATACGGCCGAAGCTGTAACAGAAACCAACACCGGCACCACGATACTGCTGTGGGTAGAGCTCATTAAATAAGGCGCCCAGACTGGAGGGGATGCCGGCAGAAAAAAAACCCAGCGGAAAGCCAAGGAACAGCATCTGGGTATTGGTTAAGGGGACAAGCAGGTAAATGCGTATGGTGATGACACAACAGATGGCAAATAAGGCAACATTAAGACGTCTGTCGATTTTATCAAGCAGAATTGAGCTGGCCATACAGCCACACCAGAAGGCAAAAATAATCACCGCCAGATAGGCACTGGAATTAAGCATAGAAAGGTTGCGTTCTTTTGTCAGGTAGGTGGGCAGCCACGACATGATGGCATAATAGCCGCCATGTGCACCAAGACCCAATAAACCACCGAGTAAGGTAGTGCGAATCAGTGAAGGTGAAAAAATACCGAATAATGCGCTGGCTATGGATTGCCTGTCTTCGGTTTTCTGTACCGCTGCAATTTGTTTTACCGGTTCCTGCACATACCCGCGTACATAAAAAATCAGTAATGACGGCAGTAAACCTAAAGCAAATACAATGCGCCAAACCATATTTTCTGGTGCCAGACTAAATATCACGGAAAACAGTATGACTGCCAATCCCCACCCTACTGCCCATGCACTCTGCACTGTCGCCATGACTTTACCGCGATACTGGCCGGTGATAGTTTCGGCCATAAGTACAGCACCGGCCGCCCATTCGCCGCCAATACCAAATCCCTGCAAGGCTTTTAAAGCCAGCAGCCAGTAGTAATCAGTTACAAATGCGGCCAGAAATGTAAAAAATGCAAACCATACAATCATGATTTGCAATGTTTTAACTCGTCCATACCGGTCTGAAAGGGCTCCGGCAAACCAGCCGCCCAAGGCCGACGTGACCAGTGTGGTACTACTGAGTAGTCCGGCCTGCTCTTCGGTGATGGCAAAATAAACAAGTAGTAATGGAATAACCAAACCGAACATTTGATTTTCCAGAGCATCTAACGCCCAGCCATTAAAACATGCCCAAAAGGTTTTTCTCTCATTTCCTGATACCTCCTGATACCACATAAACATAAAGGTTCTCTTTCTTTGTCTATTTTCGAGAATATATAGTTTTAATTTGTTTGCAGCTGAATAAAGCTTTTTAGAACTTTATGTCTTTAATTTACTCTTAACAGCATTTAACGCCAATAAAAAAGCTTTGTTTAGTTGAACTCAAACAAATCGGCTAAGCTGTGCTTATTTGATTCTTTAAAATCAGTAATTTATTAATTACCAATCTACATACAGGTGCTTACCAAATTAAAACGTGCTTAATGAAATACGGTACTGCTAGTAGACAACAACTAGATACAGCAAATGGTTGATTTCAGGGCATCCTTTATCGTTAATTATGATTATGAATAAACAAAATAATTTAATTCTAATAAATGTGGCGCATTTTGTGCAATCTTTTTGCTGTAAATTTTTTATAATATTAATAATTGCGAACAGATGACTATTTTATAAATAAATATCAGTAATAATAATTAATTTAAAATTAAATAATCATGGCTGTCACATGAGCCAATGCCGAAGCTTTGTATCATGCAGAGCTGTTGTTTTCTTATCATACTTTTTGATATGACATTAACAGTGATATCAATATAGATATGTAAATAGAATATTTTATTGCGTTTCTGTGTGGTGTGAGTGTTCTATTATTTATACGCACGTTGTGGCCGGAAGCTATGGCTTCTGTCTGTTATGCATTCGCTTAAATTTTAAAATTTGATTTTTGTGGTTTATAAATTAGAATATTCTTTTATTTTTAATGATTTAAATATAACCACTCCCTAAGTATAATACAACCCAAAAGTAAAAAACTCTCTTAATTAACCCAAAGAGGATTTAAATATAAAAAATGACTGAACACTAAATTGTATCCATATTAAAAGGTGCAAAAGCCGGTGTTCTGGTTAAAGAGCTTTGCTGGAAACAGGGTGTAGGCAATTAGACTTTTACAAATGGCGGGAATACGGCGGTATGCAAATGTCTGATATCAACTGCCTAAAGGAACTGGATACTGAAAATCGTAAGCTTTAACAGATGGTTGCCGAGCTCAGTTTGAAATCTCAGCTACAGGAGAAAATCATAAAAAAGCTCTAGTGCCCGTCAAAGCTTGTAAAGCTTGGGTACAGGAACTACAGCAAGTCATTCTATGATGATAGAAATGAGTTGTTCTATTGTTGGCTTAAGCCTGCTGTGTTTATTGTTACCAACCCAAGTTACAGGATGACTCTGTGATTATCTCAGTAATAAGCGCTATCGCTGACAGGCATTTTGGGCTTTCGTAAATTTTTTAAATCAGCATCTTTTGCTAAAACGGCAATGATGAGAAAACCACCATCAGTATCGGCGCGGTAATATTAACAATAAAGCCAAAGCTGATGGCCAAAGGAACAGCACTAATGCCACCGGAAGCCTGAATGGCCGGCAGGGTGAAATCAAGGCTGGTGGCACCGCCAATGCTAACGGCGGTGGTGGGATAGCGGCGCATCAGTATGGGAATAAAGATGAGAGCAAAAAATTCGCGTGCCAAGTCATTGAATAAGGCAATACTGCCCCAGACTGCGCCATAGGCCTTAGTCATGATGATGCTGGAGAGTGAATACCAGCCATAGCCGCTGCTGAGCGCCAGCCCTTTGCTGATGGATACGTCAGGCATAATCAGGGCAAATATCAGGCCGCCAAGCAGGCTGGCCAGTGTAAATAATCCGGCACTGATCACGCCGCGGCGGTTGAGAAATACCTGTTGCAGGGTGATGCCGCTGCTGCGTAGCTGCATGCCTACCAGTAGCAGTAGTATTAGCAGTGCTTTGTTGACGGCAGCCTGTGGATCGCCTAACCAGCTAAAAGATAAGTAGTTGCCGGCTATCAGCCCGACAAGCAGACTGCCAACCTGCTTGAAGCTGCCCATAATGCTGATATCACCGCACTGGCCGGCTGATTGTTGTCGGTTCAGGTGCCACGGATAGCGGCGGTCGAACCAGATGAATACCAGCAGATTGGCGGCTATCAGGCAGGTAAACAATGCGCCTACGGTAAGGCTGATGTTAGTCAACTGTGCGCTAAGGTTGGGGATTTGTGCCAGTGACAGGCCAATCAGGAATAAAATCAGATATACCAGCCATGCCAGGCCGCGGTTGAGCCAGTTGATGGCACGCGCTGGTACGGGTATGCAAAATCCTGCCAGCAGGGGAATGAGGATGATTAGCAGGGGAATTAAATTTTGCATGGATGGTTCTGTATGGTGAAATTAAGGGTAATAGGCGGCTGCGGCTGCCGGCAGGTACAAAACAGGCAGCACATTGGGTGACAATGGCTGCCTGTGAATATGCATTTAAGCTTTATTGGTCAACGAAAGCGCGTTCGATAACGTAGTCGCCACGCTGCCCCATTTTCGGGGAGATGGTTAAACCAAAGCTGTTAAGGGTTTCACAGGTATCCTTGAGCATTTCCGGGCTGCCACAAATCATGGCGCGGTCGTCTGCCGGATTAATCGGTGGCAGGCCAATGTCGGTAAAGAGTTTACCGGATTTCATTAAATCAGTCAGGCGTCCGTGATGAATGTAGTCTTCTCTGGAAACCACGGGATAGTAAATCAGTTTTTCGCGCACCATTTCACCCAGATATTCGTGATTGGGTAATTCGGTGGTGAAGTGGTCGTAATAAGCCAAATCTTTTTTGTAGCGTACGCCGTGAATCAGGATGATTTTTTCAAACTGTTCGTAGATATCCGGGTCTTTGGTAACACTGAGAAATGGTGCTAAACCGGTACCGGTAGACAGCAGGTACAGGTTTTTGCCGGGATTGAGGTCACCGGCAATCAGGGTGCCGGTGGGCTTTTTGCTCACGAGGACTTCATCACCTACTTTCAGATGCTGCAAGCGACTGGTTAATGGGCCGTTCTGTACTTTGATACTGAAAAAAGCCAGCTCTTCTTCCCAGTTGGCACTGGCAATACTGTAGGCACGCATCAGTGGCTTACCGTCTACCATCAGGCCAATCATGACAAACTGGCCATTCTGAAAGCGTAATGATTCGTCACGGGTGCAGGTGAATGTGAAGTATGCATCTGTCCAGTGGTGTACGGACAGGACTTTTTGTGTGTTGTAGGCTGCCATTAATTATCCATGGTTAAGGAAAGCGGTATTATTAGCGTAAACCGAAAACACGCCAGTTGTCTGTTGCCGTTTTGGGGCAGTTTATACTCTGGCCTCTGGCGTAAGGTGTGAATTTTAAGACAATTTGATGCGCTGTTCAATGGGGTTTAGAGTATTCACTTTAATAAATGCAGGCTGATTTGTGCGTTTTGTCTGCGGCTGGTACAAACAAATCAACAGGCTGCCATTCTGATGACAACCTGTTGATATTATTTTGATTTAACTGGAATTACAGGCGGCCGTGACACAATTTGTATTTCAGGCCGCTGCCACATGGACAGGGGTCGTTGCGGCGTACGATGATGCCGCGAGCTTCCATGGCTTTGGGGCTAAAATCTTCATCTTCGATTCTGGTAGCAGCAGATATTTCTGGCTGCTCTTCTGCCTGCGCCTGTTCAAACTGCACGGAAATCAGCAGTGAGGCAACGCTATTGCGGATGTTGCTCCACATGGTTTGAAACATTTCAAATGCTTCGCGTTTGTATTCCTGTTTCGGGTTTTTCTGGGCATAGCCGCGCAGGTGAATTCCCTGACGTAGGTAATCCATGTCGGCCAGATGTTCGCGCCAGCGGCTATCAATGATTTGCAGCATTATATCGCGTTCAAATCTGCGCATGGTATCGATACCAACCAGTTCGACTTTATGGGCATAATCTTTTTCGACGATATCAAGCAGACGTTTACAAATGCTTTCGTTGTCGAGGGTGTTGTCGTCTTTAAGCCAGTCGCTGATGGCAACATCGATGTGATAATCGGCGGCCAGTTTTTGCTCGAGGCCGGAAATATCCCACTGCTCTTCCATGCTGTCTGGCGGGATAAAGCTGTCTACGGTATCAACGATGGCATCGTGGCGAATTTCCTGCATCAGGCCATCGATGTCGTTGCTGGCCAGAATATCGGCACGCTGGTGATAAATCACTTTACGCTGGTCGTTGGCTACGTCGTCGTATTCAAGTACCTGTTTGCGCATGTCGAAGTTGCGGTTTTCCACTTTGCGCTGCGCGCCTTCAATCTGGCGATTGAGCATGCCGGCTTCTATGGCTACGCCGCGTTCAGGAGCCAGACGATTAAGAATGGCGGTGGCACGATCAAGGGCAAACAGGCGCAGTAATGGGTCTTCAAACGACAGGTAAAAGCGGCTGGAACCGGCATCACCCTGCCGGCCGGCACGGCCACGCAACTGATTGTCGATACGGCGGCTTTCATGGCGTTCGGTACCGATAATGTGTAAACCGCCGGCAGCAATCACGGCATCATGGTCACGTTGCCATTGCTGTTGCAGTGTATCGATTTTGCTTGCTTTAGCTGCTTCGGTGAGGCTGTCATCGGCATTGATGGCATCTATCTGTGGCTTGATGTTGCCGCCAAGTACGATGTCGGTACCACGGCCGGCCATGTTGGTGGCGACGGTAATCATGCCCGGCCGGCCGGCCTGAGCAATGATGTCGGCTTCACGCGCGTGTTCTTTGGCATTGAGAACATTGTGTTGCAGATGTTCTTTATTCAGTAAGGCGGACACCAGCTCGGAATTTTCGATGCTGGTGGTACCCACCAGTATCGGCTGGCCTTTGGCATGGCGCTCTTTGATATCGGCTACAACAGCTTCGTATTTTTCTTCGCTGGAACGGTAAATCTGGTCGTTCAGGTCTTTGCGTACCATCGGCCGGTTTGTCGGGATGATAACGGTTTCCAAACCGTAAATATTCTGGAATTCAAATGCTTCGGTGTCGGCTGTACCGGTCATGCCGGCCAGTTTGTCGTACAGACGGAAGAAGTTCTGGAAGGTGATGGAAGCCAGTGTCTGGTTTTCTTTGTTGATTTCTACGCCTTCTTTGGCCTCTACTGCCTGATGCAGGCCATCAGACCAGCGCCGGCCGGCCATCAGGCGACCGGTAAATTCGTCAACAATCACTACTTCGCCATTTTGTACGACGTAATGCTGGTCGCGCTGGTACAGAGTATGGGCACGCAATGCGGCCATCAGGTGGTGCATCAGCATGATGTTGGTGGCTGAATACAGGGAATCGCCTTCCTGTAACAGCCCCATGCTGCTGAGAATCTGTTCGGCGTGTTCATGTCCTTGATCGCTGAGGACTACCTGACGTGCTTTTTCATCTACCCAGTAATCGCCCTCTCCTTCTTCGCTTTTCTGTGCAATCAGTTGCGGCGGAATCTGGTTCATTACCTGATACAGGGTAACGTTATCGTCGGCCTGGCCGGAAATAATCAGTGGGGTACGCGCTTCGTCAATGAGGATGGAGTCGACTTCATCGACTACGGCAAATGACAGTTCACGCTGCACTTTTTCACTCAGGTCGCGCACCATGTTGTCGCGCAGGTAATCAAAGCCGTATTCGTTGTTGGTGCCGTAGGTAATATCGGCCTGATAAGCGGCTTGTTTATCCTCATGATCCATGTTGCTGACGATGATACCAACTGTCATGCCCAGAAATTCGTATAGGGGTCGCATGATGCTGGCGTCGCGTGCGGCCAGATAATCATTTACGGTAACGACATGTACGCCTTTGCCGGCCAGTGCATTGAGATAGACGGCGGTGGTGGCTACCAGTGTTTTTCCTTCGCCGGTACGCATTTCCGCAATTTTTCCGTGATGCAGTACCATGCCCCCGATGAGCTGAACATCAAAGTGGCGCATGCCAAGGATACGCTGGCTGGCTTCACGACATACTGCAAAGGCTTCTACCAGCAGGTTGTCGAGTTTTTCGCCATCAGCCAGACGTTGTTTGAATTCAGCAGTTTTAGCCTGTAGTTCGGTATCGCTCAGTGCCTGAATTTTTGGTTCGAGCGCATTGATTTTGGATACTTCTTTACGATATTGTTTCAGAAGCCGGTCGTTGCGGCTTCCGAGAATTTTTTTAGCTAAGTTTTTCAACATAAATCAATAGTCCGGCACCAGCAGGCGCAATAAAAAGTAAGCATGAAATGGGGAATTTTAACACAAGCGTCTACTCTGCTGTATGGCTGTTTGCATGCGTGTGTCAATTATGGGCAATCAGAAACCGGTTTGAAGTTATAGGTTGCTGTTTATGGTGGCTAATATAAAGGTGAAACTGTTTTTTCCAAGCGCTGTCTGTGGTAAAAGATGCTGTTGCTGCTGTGGTTAATACAGCAGTGTCAATATAAAAATATCATCTGCAATGCGGATAATTATTCAAGATACAGATAATGATGTGGTTAAAAGATATTGAGAATGGTTAAGTTTAGCTGCAAGGGCTATGTTTATGTTACGGTTTTATTTTTAATATGCTTAATAATCAAATCGTAAGCAGCCAAAATAAAATTCACCCTGTTTCGAAGTTTTGTCTCGTCCGATAAGAATAGTGTCTGGATAGGGGTTATCAGCAGTTACGTCCGTTGTATGTTGATAATACTGGTTTATATCGCCCCAGGAAAGGGTCTCTTTTAACTGAACCGGTACGGGTTTGGCATCAATAGATTTGGCAAATGTGGCCATATCTCCTTTGGCTACGGCAAAAAAGTATGAACCGCTATCGCCCAGATATCGAACAACAGAAACTGAAGCATTTGCAATCTGTAGCGGTTTGGTAAAGCGATATTCCAGATTAATGAGGCCGTCTTTTTCGAGATTTTTTACTGTAATTTTTTGTTTATTAAGCTGTGTAGTTATATCTGAATCACGTGCATCAATAGGTGCGCTTTTGCATAATAGCGCTGCTTCAAATTGTGTTCCTGCTGTGGTATTCGTTTTTGTGGTTTCCGCCCATGCAGATAAATTAAACATAAGTAATAAGCTGCATAAGAGTTTGTGCGGTATTCTCATATTTCTGCTCTGAATGATAATAATTGAATTTAGTACTATTCAATTATTGGCGTAAATTTTTCTGGCCAGACAATTCTGGCCAGATTTTTAATCTATTATCAGCACACAGCTATATCAGCCTAACTGCTTTTTTCACTTAGGCGGCGTAACGCTGCCGCCAGCTCTGGATGATGGGTTAAAGCCTGTGCCGAGCGCGCCAAGGCTCCACGTGCTACAGGGCTTAAATTGGCACGCTTAACTGCCTCGGGCTTCGATTCTACTGGCTGTACCTTAATTTTTACGTTTTCGATTGTGGCATCAATTTGCTGTAGTTGCGGTAATAAGGCTGGTAATACCATGCGTAAGCGTGAGGCGGCCATACTATTATGGGCAATCACCACTACACAGCCGTCTCGTACACAGGCTACATTAAAATGGGCACGCATGCTGGCCGGTAGCTCCTGTTTAAGGCAGGTGCTCAAACGTTGCCAGTGTGCCGACTGCACCAGCAACTGATTAAGCTGGGCATTTTTCTTGCCAAAACGATTCAGATTCATATCAGTATACTAACGTAGATTATTAATAACATCAGGGTATTTACCTTTATAGCCACTAGTAACAGCTATGGTTTACCCTTATTGTAGATATAAATTCGAGTGAAAAATCAATGGTAATTTGTGCAAGCAGCCATTAGCGCAATATCAAGACATATAGACAGTAAATAAAAGGCAGCTTGTGGAAAACTTTGTATGAAGATGGTGATACACAACCATTTAAAAGCCGTTTTCCATGATAATCTGTCCGGGTGTTCTATTGCGGTGCATGCTGTAGCCCATATCAAGCAAAGCCTTAAAGGTGTCGGCCACCATGGCCGGATTGCCACACAACATAAAGCGAGTTTGCGCGGGGGTAAAAATCAGGCCTAATGCTGTTGCCAGTGTGCCATTTTGCAATAGCTGTGGCAAGCGCTGGTTTAGCGCCCCTGTTACGCTTTCGCGGGTGACTACGGGCTGGTAGGACAGTTTGCCGGTATATTCGCCAATCAGGGGGTGGTGAATTAAGTCGTTTATGTGCTGGCTGAAAATCAGTTCGCTGGCATGAGAGACGGAATGTACCAGCCCGATATGCTGGAAACGCTCCCAGACAGCCGGCTGTTGCAGCATGGACAAAAATGGCGCTATGCCGCTGCCGGTACTGAGCATCACCAGTTGTTCACCATCGGTAAACCTGCCGGGCAGTAAAAAGCCAAAAGCGGTTTTGTCCAGCAGGATATGGTCGCCGGCCTGTAGTTGTGCCAGTCGGGCACTCATTGACCCTTCTTCAATCAATACTACAAAAAATTCCAGCGTTTCTGCATATTCGGCAGAGACGATGGAATAGGCACGCCAGATAAATCCTGCTCCGTCACGAAAGCCCAGACGCGAAAACTGGCCGGCACTGAAACGATAGGCTTCTGGCCGGGTAATGGCAAAGGTCAGCAGTTTCGGGGTATGCTGCTTAACCCATAATACGGTTTCTTCGGTGAATTTGGCTTCTGCGGCAGCCTGCATGCAGTTATTCCTGTGTATGCCACCGGCTGGCCGGTGGCGGTATTGGTTTACAGTCTGATATCGATATCCTGATATTTTCGGCTGGCCTCGGTATTGCTGATTTCAATACCATCGCTCACTGCCCATTTACCATCGTTGATACGCTGGTATTGCAGGCTGAAATTGCCATCACCGATTTTATGCAGGGTAAAGGTTTCGCCCGCCGGTATGTAAAAGGTACGTATAGCGGTAAATTTACCGGCGTGCAGTTCGTATAATTGGGCAAATACCGGCGATTGCAAGGATGTGGCATGTACCACAATGGTGTTATTACCGCGCTGGCGCAGAATCGGATAGCCGGAAACATAGGCAGCCTTGAGCGGGAAAAGCTGGCCATTGGGTGCTACTGGCACCGGTATGCCGCTTTGTGTTTGTGCTGGTGTATTATCTACTGGCGGATGCGCCAGTCGCCACCAGACGCCGCCCATGGCAATCAGGATGGCGATACCCACTATCCACAACCAGCCATGGCCATGTTCATGCAGTACAACTATTTTGTCTTCATGATTGGGCAATAAGGCCGGCGGCGCAAACGGGGTTTGCCTGCGTGAGAGCAATGCCGGTGACAAGCGAGCCTGTAGGCTTTGTCGTGCAATCCATACATCATGATGATGGCGCTTTTCTGGATCGGAGAGCACGGCATAGGCTTGGTTAATTTCGGCCATGCGCTGGTGCGCCTGTGGATTATGTGGATTGCGGTCAGGATGGTATTTTTGTGATAAAGCCCGATAGGCCGCACGAATCACTTCGTCGGACGCTCCCGGAGCAACATTTAATACGTCGTAATAGTTGTGCACGGATTTTTCACTTACACAGGTTAAATCAAGGTATTGAGTGCATGGTTGATATCATCCCAGATATCTTCGATGTCTTCGATACCGGCAGAAATACGCAGCAGGCCTTCACGAATGCCCAGAGATTCTTTGACTTCTGTACTCATGCCGCTGTGCGACTGGCTGGCACTGTGGTTAATCAGGCTTTCTACGCCCCCGAGGCTGGCAGCCATGCGAATCAGGCGCAGGTTTTTAATCACGCTGTTGGCTGCTTCACGGCTATTGTGGCGCAGATAAATTGATACCACGCCACCAAAACCATGCTGCATTTGCTTGCAGGCTATATCGTGGTGTTCGTGCTCGGGCAGGCCGGGGTAAAACACTTTTTCTACTGCCGGATGCTGCTGCAAACGTTTGGCCAGCTCGGCTGCATTGGCCAGATGCCGGTCCATGCGCACAACCAGTGTTTTGATACCGCGTAATACCAGTGCACAATCCATCGGGCCGGCCACGCCCCCGGTATTGGTGCTCATGGCACGCAGTAATCTGGCCTGTGCCGGGTCTTTAACCACAACAATGCCCATTAGCACATCGGAATGGCCGCACAGGTATTTGGTAGCGGAATGGAATACGATATCCACGCCCAGATTCAGCGGTTGTTGTACATAGGGGGTGGCAAAAGTATTGTCGATGCCAACGATGGCACCGGCCGCTTTGGCTTTGGCTGCCAGTTCTGCGATGTCTATCAGACGCAGCAGCGGGTTGCTCGGGGTTTCCAGCCACACCATTTTCACTTTGGTCTGTGCCAGTATGCGGTCGAGGTTGGCCGGGTTGGTGAGGTCGGCAAAAATGACGTTAACGCCCCACTGTGCATATACTTCCGTCAGCAGATCGTAGGCACCACCATAAATATCGGCAACCGCAACAATGGTATCGCCCGGGCGCAGAAAAGTACGCCATACGGCATCAATTCCGGCCATGCCGCTACCATAGGCAAAGCCAGCACAGCCATTTTCCAATTCGGCTACTGTATCTTCCAGCACCTGCCGTGTGGGATTGGAGATACGCGCATAACGAAACGGAATATTTTCACCAATTTCATGCAGGGCAAACATGCTGTTCTGATAAATCGGTGGCATCAGAGCACGGTTATGTTGTTCCGGCTGGTAACTGGAATGAATGGTCTGTGTGGCAAATTTCATATTTTCTCCGATATGTTACTGGTTATGCTGTTCAGGCAGCTCTTTATACCGTCGAGGGCGTTTGCATTGAGGATGTCTAGTTTAGCACGCACACCGCTTATCAGGCAGTATGCTGTTTCTTCATTACTAATCCCGACTGATTTGCTCGGAATTAAGCCATAAAGTATAATTTTATGTCTTATATGCCGCCGGTTTGTGTGGTTTTATTATGCCGGTCTGGCTGGATTCAGATTTGTTTCGCGAGGAAAACCATCAGAATGGACATTATTGCTGATGTGCAAAGCAGTGTTGATAAACGCAATATGCCAATCAATCAGGTTGGTGTGAAGGGCTTGCGGCTGCCGCTGAGTATCATCTGCGCTGCCGGTGAACAGCATACTGTAGCTGATTTAACCATGACTGTATCGCTGCCGGCCGAGCAGAAAGGCACGCATATGTCGCGTTTTATCGAGTTAATGCAAGCACAGCATGGCAGCATTGATTTTGTAGCACTCCAACAGCTAACCACTGATATGTTGCAGAAACTTCAAGCAACAGCGGGTAAAATCAGTATGCGCTTTCCTTTTTTCCGGCGCAAACAGGCACCGGTAACTGCTATTTCCAGCCTGCTGGATTATGAGGTGATGCTCAGTGGTGAAATTAATGATGGTGTTTATCAGCATAGCTTGCAGGTAATCATTCCGGTAACCAGCCTATGTCCGTGCAGCAAGGAAATTTCGGCATATGGGGCGCACAATCAGCGTTCACATGTCACGGTTACGCTGACATCTACCGAGGCGATGGCGGTTGAAGAAATTATTGATCTGGTGGAGCAGCAGGGTTCGTGCCAGCTATACGGGTTGCTGAAACGGCCGGATGAAAAATTTGTTACTGAATATGCTTATGATAATCCGAAATTTGTTGAAGACATGGTACGAGATGTAGCCACGGCACTGAAAGCCGATGCCCGCATTCAGTCTTTTACAGTGGAAAGCGAAAATTTTGAATCAATTCATAATCATTCTGCCTATGCGCTGATACAATACCCGTAAACTGACATATTCAGACTTAAGCTTTATCTGTATTTATATGGATAAGGTCAAGAAAGATTAAGGGGAGATGAATGGCTACCCTGTACGATTTTGCTGGTAGTCATTCTCTTTGTTCGTTGTTCAGGTTGAAATTACACTGTTTACTGTGACATTTATGTATCACATTTCTTCTCGCTTGCGTGCCTGCACGGTTTCCCTGTTAAAACTGTTATTTCTGCTACTGGTTTTGCTGTTTGGGCTGAACCAAACTGCATTCGCTGCTGATGACAATGGCAAGCTATTATCACCAGAGCAGGCTTTTGTGCCGCAATTAATTGTTCATGATCAGGATGTTAGGGTACGCTTTGTTATTGCTAAAGGCTATTATCTCTACCAGAATAAAATTCAGGTTTCTACCAAACCAGAAGGTCTGTTTGACGCTGCACAGTTTGTCCAGTCAGGCACACAGAAACATGATGAGTTTTTTGGTACGCAGCAGGTTTATTATAACCATGCTGATGTACTCTGGCGCTACAGTGCAGGTGCACAAACTGTCCCGTATCAGTTAACCCTGTCGTATCAGGGCTGTGCCGAAGCGGGTATCTGTTATCCGCCGGTGGAAAATACGTTAACCATCAGCCGTACCGGCAAATATTCTATTGCTTCCCAGCCATTGCATGGCCAGCCGGATGTGGATACTTTCACCAAGCCACGCGAAAAAAAACCGCCAGCTGCGTGGTCTGGCAGCTCCGGTAGCGATAGTTTGTTTCAACTCTCTCGGGCAACGCTGATTACCAATTTAATGACCTTTTTTATTGCCGGGATGGGTCTGAGCCTGACTGCATGCATGTATCCGCTACTACCGATTGTGTCGGCCATTGTGATGGGTTCACGCAAGAAAGCGACTAAATGGCGGGCGTTTGTACTGTCGTTTGTATATGTGCAGGGACTGGCTTTTACTTACACCATTGTGGGTATTGTCACGGCGCGTACGGGGTCATTTCTGACAGGCTGGCTGCAACAGCCGGCAGTAGTACTGACCGCAGCGGCCATACTGGTGATTCTGGCTCTATCGATGTTTGATTTGTACAGTATTCAATTGCCCACACGCTGGCAGTCTTACTTTCAGCGTGTCAGTGGCCGTTTTCGCGGTGGACATTTGCTATCTGTAATGGTGATGGGCGCGCTGTCAGCGCTGATTGTCGGCCCATGTGTGGCGCCGCCGCTGGCTTTTGCCCTTGGCTATATTGGTCAGAGTGGTGATGCTACGCTGGGCGGTATGGCACTGTATGTGATGGCACTGGGTACCGGCATTCCACTGATTCTGATTTCGGTATTCGGTGTTCACATTATGCCACGAGCCGGTGGCTGGATGACTGGTGTGAAATACCTGTTCGGGCTGATGCTGCTAGGGGCGGCGACTTATATTGCCACTCCGTTTCTGCATTACTATCTGGTGGTAACTATTTATACCCTGCTTATGCTGGTACCAGCACTTTATCTGGGCTGGCAGTGGTATCACTCACAGGGACGCCAGCGCTGGTTTAATGCGGTAGCCGGTGTACTGTTTCTGACTAGCGGAATTTTCTTTGTGGCGGCCAGTGTAGTGAACTATGCCACACCTCTGCACCGTTTTCTAACTTTGACGCCGCCAAACAATCAGTATTTTGGCCGCTATTTCAAAGAGCCGGAACAATTGAGTCAGGCCATGCAACAACTGTTTGATGATAACCCGGATAAGCCGGTACTGGTGGATTTCTATGCAGACTGGTGCATTTCCTGTAAGGAAATGACTGCATTTACTTTAAGCAAAGCTTCCGTCAGGAGGGTGATTGAAGAGGAACGATTTTTACAGATTGATGTCACCAATAACACCCCGGCACAGCGACGGATGATGCAACAATATGGTTTATACGGCCCGCCGGGTTTATTTGTGGTTCACAGTAACGGCTATCGCAGCCAGCCACTGGTTGGCTATGTACCGGCATCGGAACTGTTAAGCTGGTATGACAAACAGATTCAGAAAGTGCAATAAATTAATAGCCTCCTTGTATACAAGGAGGCTATTACACAGAGAGCCAACTATACTGGCAACTTGTGTTTAATTGTATTCAGTCACGATAATGGCGGTCGGCCACTTTCAGCGCACGTCGTGCCAGCGCCAGATTGGCGATTGTGCGGTCGAGTACCATAAACATGAATACGCCCTTCACATTCTTCATCGGCCGCAATAAATAATACTGTTTATGCAAACTGATGAGAATATCATCTATGGCATCTTCGTTATTGTCCTGACCATACAGGCGGGCAATTGCCTTAACCTCCGAACGCACAATTTCGGTATTGCCGGCAGACAGAATGTCCAGATCCATTCCTGACGGGCTGACACCATCTATAAACATTCCGCTTTCATAATCCACGACAGCACACGCCATGACACCTTTAGTTGCCGCCAACTCATCAATGACGCCATCAAATCTCACTGTGATATCCTTCTTCTGTTGCCATATTGCTTATGGCAGGGTATTTGATTATCTATTTTCCAATTTTTTCCGGCTTTTGACCAGCATTAACTTTTTTTAATTAAAAAAATCTTTCTATTCAACATCCAAGCGTGCGCTTTTGTGTCTGTACAAGAAATCCGCCCAAAGGCGCAAAATCCTGTTCAGTGTCAAACGCAAACTACTTCGGTGCGGCTATAATAACAACCTTAACCGGTGGCGGATGCTGTTATGTTGTATGTTTATCAATCCAATCAATTAGCTGATTTAGCTGCTCTGTTTGCCAGCGTATATCAGCATACCTCACCGCAATCAGCGTGGGCGGCCACAGAAATCGTGGTACAGAGTCAGGGTATGCGCCGCTATCTGAACCATTATCTGGCACAGGAGCACGGCATTGCCGCCAATCTGCATTTTAGCCTGCCTGCCGGTTATATTTGGCAATTAACCCATCAGATATTACCAGAGACGCCAAAACTTAATCCGTTTCAGGCGGAAGTGTTACGCTGGCGTCTGCTGGCTTTATTTCGCAGTGCGGTGTTTCAGCAGCCGCAATTATGCCAGACTGCCAGAGCACTGCAATCCTATCTTGATAGCAGTATACAGGCACCTTACCATCTGGCGGGAAAACTTGCTGATATGTTTGACCAATATTTAATCTATCGCAATGATTGGATAAATATTTGGCAAGCCGGTGAGTCTGCTCACCTGGGTGAAGACGAAGGCTGGCAGGCAGAATTATGGCACTGGCTGAGTAATGAAACTGATTCGCCCCATCGCGCCGGCCTGATGCAAGAATTTCTGGCGCAGCTTGGTGCGGAACACCTGCCGCAACGAATTTTTGTATTTGGGATTGCTACACTGGCACCGGTTTATCTGCAAGCATTTCAGGCAATGGCACAACATACTGATGTGCATGTATTTGCAGTTAATCCATGTGCGGAATACTGGGGCAATGTGCTTTCTGCCGATTTACTACTACATAATCAGGAAGCTGATCTGAGCGTGGTTGGCCATCCTTTACTGGCCAGCTTGGGCAAACAGGGACGGGATTTTTTTGATGCACTCAATGATTTGGGTGAAGTAATACATATGCCGTCCGTGTACGCTGAATGCGGTGAAGTAGCTGATAGTCTGCTGCATCGGCTGCAAAACGATATTCAGTGTCTGCAGCATCCGAAACAGACTGAACCACCCTACCAGCGACAGGCCTATGATAGCTCCATCCAGATTGTTGCCGCACATTCACGCCTACGTGAGCTGCAAATTCTGAAAGAGCAGCTACTTCAGGACCTGGCGGCACATCCGGGCTGGCAGCCACAGGACATTGCTGTACTCACACCACATATTGAGCCATATCTGCCGTTTATCCATGCCGTATTCGGCCAGAATCAGGGCAATACACCTGCCCTGCCTTACAACATAGCCGACGTTAAAATCAGTCTGCAAGAACCTTTATTGCAATTGCTGGAAAAACTGCTGCAACTGATGCAGAGCCGCTTTGATATCGAAACGGTGCAGCCCCTGCTAGACGAATCCGCCCTGCGTGCACGCTTCGATTTAAACGACAGCGATGTGGCACTGATAAACCGTGTCTGGCGTGAACAGGGGGTACGCTGGGGTGTGAATGCAGATATGCGCCATGAATATGGCGGTCAGGGTAAACATTTTACCTGGCAGCAGGCACGTGAGCGTACAGTACTGGGCTGGCTGCTGCCAGACAATAAACACACCGCACTGTGGCAGCAACAGCTTCCGTGGTTCGGCGATATTGGCCAGACAGAAATTCTGGCACGTGCACAACAGTTAATTGATTGCCTGATTGAGCATCATACGCGCTGGCAGAATGCAGCCACCATTACAGAATGGATTACGCGTACTCGGCAGTTACTGCGAGATTTGGCCGATGAAGACTCTCTGGCCGGTAATGCCATGCAGCAACTGGAGACCAGTTTGGCCGACTGGCAGGCACAGGCAGCACTGGCACAGTTTGAGCTGCCTATTGAACCGGTTATTGCCATTGAGCATTTACAGAATCATCTATCCAGCACTCGTCAGGCCGGATTTCTCCGTGGCGGCATTACTTTTTGCAGTATGGTGCCGATGCGTAGTCTGCCCTTTCGCTGTATCTGCCTGCTGGGTCTGAATGATGGCGAGTTTCCGCGCACCACCAAATCGGCCGCTTTCGATTTAATTGCCCAGCATCCGCGCCGTGGCGACCGTGCCCGCCGCAATGACGACCACTATCTGTTTCTGGAATCTATTCTGAGTGCGCGCGAAAAACTGTATCTGTCCTATGTCGGTAAAGATATCCGCAAAAATGAAGAACTGGCACCTTCGGCTCTGCTATATGAACTTACTGATGTACTGGCAGCCATGACCGGCTGCAATCCACTGGAGTTTAATCAGCAACATATCATCCAGCATCCGTTACAGCCTTTTTCCTATCGCTATTTCAATGGTGATTTAGCTAGCTGTCGCCATGATTATGCCGATGCGCTGAATCAGGAAATCGTCCCGCCTACACCTTTCTATGCAGCGACTATAGAACCGGAAGAAAATAATCAGGAAATTGATATTGAATCTTTCATCCGCTTCTGGCGCAATCCGGTACGCCACTGGCTCCAGCAACAGTTACAATGGCAGGCACCGTATCAGGAAACACCGGTTAGTGCAGCGGAACCATTTGCTATTGAAAACAGTGCGCTAATCTATACTGCCTACACCCGCGCACGCCAGCAGCATCTGGATTTTACCGATGTAGATGCAGCGCTGGCTGTCAGCGGGCTAATACCGGAAGGTGAGCTGGGAGTGATTGTCAGCCAGACGCTACGCACGCAGACGCTGGCTCTGGATAGCGAAATATTGTTTAGCCCAGCCGTGGCCGATATTACTTTTGTCTTTAATCATCAGCAGCTACAGCTAAGTGGTAACATCTGCCATCTACACCAGTGCGGCCAACTGCTTGAACGCTGTCAAGCGCCCACTGCACCGGATAATATTGAATTATACCTGCGCCATTTACTCTTCTGTGCAGCCGAAGCTGAGTGTGCACAGGATACATACGAGCTGTATCCAGCCAAGCCGCGTAAGCTGACGGCGCTGAGCCGGCTGGATGCTCAGGCACAACTGGCTTTATGGCTGGAATATTACCAGCTGGGGCAAAGCCGGCCACTGCCGTTTTTTCCAAAAACCAGCCTCAGCGCAGCCCGCTCCTGGTATAAACGCCGACAAAAGAAAAACTGCGAACCCGGGCATGGCGCCGAAGAACGCAGCGCAGCCTTTAAAGTCTATATGGACAGCCACAACGGTAAACCGCAGGCCGATTATCCTGAAGTAGCTCAGGTATTTGGTCGCGATGAAGAGCTGCCAATTGACAGCCCCCTGTTCTGGCAACTGATTGAAGAATTACTGCTGCCGCTGATGGTGACGCTGGAAACCGCTGATAAAGAACAATGAGCCAAGCCTTAAACCCGATTACCATGCCTTTACACGGCACGAGCCTGATTGAAGCATCTGCCGGTACTGGCAAAACTTTCAACATTGCCGCCCTGTTTGCGCGGCTGGTATTGCTGGAACGTCTGCCGGTTGATGCCATTCTGGTCGTAACCTTTACCAAGGCGGCCACGGCAGAGCTGAAAACCCGTCTGCGTACCCGCCTGAATCAGGCACTGGCCTTGCTGCAAAATAATCTGCCACCGGAACAAAACGACCCGGTACTGCAGCAATTGATTGACAGTGCGCGCGCTCAGGATGACGATGCCAGCCTGATTCTGCGCCTGCAAGCAGCGATTACCCAGTTTGATCGCGCCGCTGTCTATACCATTCATGGATTCTGCCAGCGCGTACTCACCGATTATGCCTTTTTGTGCCAGACACCGTTTGATACAGAAACCATAGATACCGACCCGGAACTGTTGTGCCGCTTTGCTGAAGATTTCTGGCGCCGGCAGGTAAGCAATAACAGCCGTATGGCTACGCTGGCTGTAGCATATAAACTCACCCCTGCCCGACTTATGCAGGAAATGGGGAGGCATTGCGGTGTGGCTGATTTACAGCTACGCCAGCCACCTGCTGTAGACATGGCGGCCATTAATGACAACTGGCAGCAAGCATGGCAAACAGTCTGCACTCATTTCAGCAGTATTCAGGATGCATTCTGGCAGTTATATCCGCAGCTTAATGGCAATGTTTACCGCCAGAAAAGCTATCAGCAGCTTTTCAGTGAACTACAACAGGCCATGGAAAGTACGGCTAGCTGTCAAGCTTTTTCAGCGGACACACTGGAAAAATGTGCCAAACTGGCCGCAGCCCAATTACACGAAAAAACCAGAAAAGGGCAAACACTCAATGATGAGCTGGTAGCTAAAGTTGCTTTGCTGGCCGAGCTGGCAGACGCAGTCAGCGCCATGCAGGCAGCAGAAAACAGCGTGGTGCTGCAATTACAGCTAGACTGCTTTAACCATGTGCGCCAGTGTCTGCAAGAACACCGACGCAACAGTCATCAGCGCAGTTATGACGATTTACTCGCTGATGTGGGTATGGCACTATCTGCGAATAACCCGATGGCTGAAACTCTGGCCGCTGCGCTGGCACAAACCTGGCAGATTGCACTGGTAGATGAATGTCAGGACACCGACCCGCTACAATACCGGATTTTCAAAACCGCGTTTGCCGCCCAAAACCGACCACTCATCATGGTAGGCGACCCGAAACAGGCCATTTATCGCTTTCGCGGCGCCGACATTCACGCCTATCTGCGTGCCGCCGCCGATACCCCACCACAGCAGCGCTATACTCTCACCACCAATTACCGCAGTCATCAGGCGCTGGTACAGGCAATTGGCCATTTATTCAGTGGCAAGCAGCGGCCATTCATTCTCGAAGGCATTGATTATCCACCGGTACAGGCACAAGCAGCAGATAACCGTCTGCATACCAGCCAAAACAGCACTGTCGTGCCGGCGGTGGTGGTGCGCTGGCTGCCTGAGCAGATTGAGGTTAACGACAAAGACGAAGAAATTATCCCCAACAAGGACAGCCTGCGGGTACGTGCTGCCGAATGTTGTGCTTATGAAATCGCGGGCATGATTAATCAGGGTATGCGCGGCGAACTACAACTGGGTAATCGGCCATTACAGGCCGGTGATATTGCTGTACTGGTGCACTCACACAATGAAGGCAGCATGATTGCCAGTGCGCTGAAACGCTGTGGCATTATGAGTGTCTCTCTTGGCAACCAGTCGGTTTTTGCCAGTACTGAAGCACAGGCAGTGATGGCACTGTTACGCTTCTGGCTGCAACCACAGCGTACCGAAACCCTGCGTTTTATCCTCGGCGGCGTGCTGTTTGGCTGGACAGCGGCACAGCTGGCAGAACTGAACCAGAATGAAAATACACTGAGCGAATGGATTCAGCTAGCACTGCAAACACGTGAGCAATGGCAGCAGTATGGCATTTATACCGCCATACAGTGGTTTACCAGCCAGACCGGCATGGAAACCAGACTGCTCAGCCAGCGCAATGAACGCAGCCTGACCAATCTGTGGCAACTGGCCGAGCTACTGGCCGATGCTGAACAAACGCTGCCTACCGCCAATGCCCTGCTGGGCTGGCTAGCCAGCGCCATCAGCAATGAGCGTCCGGCCAATGAAAACTACCTGCTGCGGCTGGAAAGTGACGAAGCACTGGTGAAAATTGTAACCATGCACGCGTCCAAGGGGCTGGAATATCCGGTGGTATTCTGTCCATTTGCATGGGACGGCAAACAGGCCGTTAAAAATCAGGAGCGCTGGCAACGCCTGCACCAGCAGGATAATGTTGAACTGATTGCCAATGACCTGCTCAGCGATAGCGACCGTGAAGAGCTGGCACGCGAAAGCATGGCCGAGAGCCTGCGCCTGTATTATGTAGCCTTTACCCGTGCGCGCGAACAACTGGTTCTGTACACAGCCGCCTGCAACAGCACCGCTACCAATCCCATGGCGTGGCTGTTGGACGGCCAGCCAGAAGGTACGCTGGAAGAATCACAGCTATTCTGGCAGCAAACCCATAAAAAACATCTGCTCAGTACCCTGCGCGCAGCATGGCAAACCTGTCTGGCCAATAGCAGCCCGTCACTGTTTCACTGGTGTGAGGGCAGCGTAGCGCCCACCAGCATCCATGCCCAGAATGCTCCCGAACAGCCTTATCGTGCCTTAACTCTGACTGCACGCCCGTTTCACGCCGTACGCTATACCAGCTTTACCAGCCTGAGCCGGCATGATTACCGTCATCAGGAACAGAGCCTCGAAGAAGAAAAACTGGCACCGGCACTGGATCAGGCCGAAGTGCAAATACAGCCATTAAATACCAGCACTGAAGCCGAAACTGCCCTACTGGCATTCGAGCGCGGGATCAACGCCGGTCTGTGTCTGCATGCCATACTGGAGCAGACTGAATTCAGCCAGCCAGCCAGTGCGGCTGAACAGGCGCATATACTGGACTGTCTGGCGCGTTACGGTTTTGACAGCGAGCATGGCAGCACCATGCAGGCACTCACCGATGCTGTGCGCCAGTGTCCGCTGTCAGCACACACCACCATCGCCACCCTGCCAGTGCAGCAACGGGTGGCAGAAATGAACTTCATGCTGCATGTTGCCGATTTCAATATCGCAGATTTACAACAGTGGTTTGCCCGTGCCTCCGGGCTGCCGGCGTGTTGCATTCAGGCAGCACAGGAGCTGGATTTTGCCACCGTTAACGGCTTTATCAACGGCGCCATCGACCTTTTAGGCGAAGACATCCACGGACAGGTATATGTGATTGATTATAAATCCAACCATCTGGGCAATCGTCTGGCCGACTATGCACAGGAAAACATGGATGCGGCCATTGCCAAACATCACTATTACCTTCAGGCACTGATTTACAGCATTGCCTGTGCTCGTTTCCTGCACAGCCACCAGCAACTGCCGGCCAGCATCTGCGTACGTTATCTTTTTCTGCGCGGCCTCAATCCGCACAACCAGCATGGCATCTGGCAATGGGACATAGACACCAGCAGCCTGATGCCATGGCTGGTAGAACATGACAAAGCATAATAGCTGCGGTATATTGACAGTCATTGCCGTATTTTCGCTAAGGAAGCAACAGCATGTTAAACAAACCCGAAGAATTTATCATGGCCGTACTCGCCGGCATCTGGGTCGCTATCACCTTTATCATCTGCCGCTATCTGCAACTGCCTACTGATACGGGTTTACTGGTAACCACTCTAACGCTGGTGTGGGCACTGGTGTTTTTCCTATTGTGGCAGCGTGGTCGTACCCGCAATATCTGGCCGCTGTTTCTGGGTTTACTGGTTATGTGCTGGTGGCGTGCCATTTATCACTGCTCAGCCGAAATTATTTTCAATAGTGATAGCAGCATCACCAAACTGGTACACTGGTATGGTAGCTGGCCAGCACTGATTATTTATGCCCTGATTCCGGTGATTGGCGGCTATGCGTTCAAATGGTGGCAATATAAACGCCATACCTCGCAGACACCTGTCTGAATTATTTCGTACTGTCTGAAATAACCGCATCACCGCAGCCGGTGCCATAAGTATCTGGCTAAAGGAATAGCTGTAGACTCTGCCCCCGTCTATTTTCTCAGACATAAAGGTATATGTCTGGCTACTTTCTTATGGCACAAATACAATTGAAAATCAGGTACTGATATTAATATTTATATTCTCATCGTGTCGTAAAATTCAGGAAATCAGGCCAGCATGAATCGCAATTAGCCGCTAAGCTCAGGTACTGATACATTTACTCCTAGCTGAACCAAACCGATTACCATGTCCACCGCCACCGTTATCAGCTTTCAGCAACGCCAGCGTTTGCGCCGGATGCGCTTACTGGCGACCAGTCTGCTGCTAACAGCCTGTGTACTATTTGTCATAAGCTGCCTGTGGCAAAAACAATATCCGGCACTGGCCTATCTGAAAGCCTTTGCCGAAGCGGCAATGGTGGGCGCACTAGCTGATTGGTTTGCAGTAAGCGCACTGTTTCGCCACCCGCTAGGCCTGCCCATTCCACATACGGCCATTCTGCCGCAAAAGCAGGACAAAATTGCCGATGAACTCGGGCGCTTTATCGAAAATAATTTCTTGCAAGATAAAGCCATTGCCAGCCGTGTCTATCGCCTGCATCCGGCCAGCAAAGCACTGCAATGGCTGGTTGACCCGCACAACCAGCAACACTGGTTGCCTGTTCTCATCCGCCAGATTCCACTACTATTGCGTACCGCCACCGCCAGTGATGTCGCCAGATTCTGTAGCCAGCTTCTCAACCATCAGTACAGCGGCGCCCGTCTGGGCAGAACGCTGGCCAATATCTTAGTGTTAATTCATAAACAGGGTATCGATACACTATTGTTACGCACCCTGTTACTGCAAGTGCGCCAGTGGCTGCAAAACGAGCAAACGCGTGCCCAGCTTGAAAAAAGCCTGCTGTCATGGGTGGGTAAAATCGAAAAAACCGACCCCAACACATGGGATAAGCTCAAAGCATCACTGAAAACTACCCTTACTGCCCAGATTGACGACTGGGTAGCCAGCAAAGCACTCAACTGGGCCGACTCCTATATAGATGCTGTACTGGCCAATCCGCAACATACTTTCTGGCGTGCCTGCCGCAAACAGCTTCTGGTCACCGAACGCCAGTTACGCCGCAACCCGCACTGGCACCAGCGGCTCGCAGCCGGACGGGAACAAATGCTGCATTCAGCCGCATTACAGCAAAGCATCATGGATTTATGGGATAGCTTTGTTGGCTGGAGTGAATATGACACCAGCCAGAGCAACTCATGGTGGCAACAACAACTCACACGCCTGTGTGCCCATATGCAGCAACAGGCCAGCCAGTATCCGCAATTTATGCGCCGGCTGGATACTCGTATTACCCTGTGTGCACGGTTTACCATCCGCCAATACAAAAATCGCGTCAGCCAGTTTATCGCTGATAAAGTGAAAAGCTGGGACAGCAAACAGATGGTCGACAAACTCGAACTGAGTGTTGGCCGCGATTTACAGTTTATCCGCATCAACGGCACACTGGTAGGCGGCTGCATCGGCCTGATTATTTATATTCTCTCCCAGTGGCTAACCTCCTGAACATGCCTGTCAGTATTACTTGACCCGCTCATACAAAATTATTTAAAGATTTGTTTATATTAATTAACATATAATAAATCACATTATCCCATCCGTTCAGGCACTTCCCATGCATTATCGTGACAGCTCTCTTGTCTTCCTTGCACTGTCGTGCCTCTTTACCACCGTACAGGCACAGCCACAGCCGGCCAGTTCTGAAGAACACACTGCCAAATTAAATCCCGTAGTCGTTGTCTCCTCGAAGCAGAATACACCGGGTGTCGAAGTGATTGACCCCAAAGCTGCTCTTCAGCCCCTGCCGGCACAGGATGGCGCTGATTTACTTAAATCCGTCGCGGGAATGAGCGTTATCCGCAAAGGTGGCAGCTCTGGTGACCCTCTGCTGCGCGGCCTTGGTGGTTCGCGCCTGCTGATTACCGCAAACGACCAGTTTGTACTCGGCGGTTGTCCCGGACGCATGGATCCGCCAACTTCCTACCTGTTCCCTGCCAGCTACGACCGGGTAATCATTACCAAGGGGCCGCAGGCCGTCAATCAAGGGCCGGGCATGATTAGCGGTTCAGTACGCTTTATCCGCGATGAAAAACCACTGTCTCATTCTACAGCCAAAGTGGACAGTGCTTTCACCAAAGGTTCATTTGGGCGCAGCGATGCCTATATAGACGGCACACTGGGCAATGAGTATGGCTGGCTACGACTCAATGCCAGCCATACTGAATCTAAAGACTACAAAGATGGCAATGGCAACACCGTTCATTCTGCATTCAAGCGCAATAACCAGATGGCTCAGGCGGCGTTTACCCCTTTTGCCGATACCCTGCTGGCCGTGCAATACGAACACAGCACCGGCCATGCCCGCTATGCAGACCGCAAAATGGATGGCTCCCAGTTTAACCGCCACGGCTGGTCAATGAAATTACGCCAGCAAAACCTCACCGACTGGTTAAGTCAGGTGCAGTTTGAATATGGCCGCAGCAAAATCGACCATGTAATGGATAACTTCAGCCTGCGCACCCCTGCCCCGATGAAAATGGCAGCAGGTATGTCAGGCATGAGCGGTATGCCCGCCACAACCATGCCGATACAGCGCATGTATTCAGTTATGAACCCAGCACGCGAGATTAAATCGGCCAAACTATCCGCACAGCTAGAATTAGGTAATACCCACAGCGAAATCGGTGCTGACTGGCAGAGTGATACAGTTAGCACGCGGCCAATGGTGATGAGTACCAATAAACAGCAGGCAGAAAACTACAACAAACTGCCATTTATGTGGAATCAGACCTACAAGCGCCACGGAATCTATGTCCAGAGTGAATGGAACCTGAACAGCAGCAACAGCCTGTTTAGCGGCCTGCGTCACGACTGGACAAGCACACTGTTTAATCCCCAGAAAAATGCCATTGCCTCAAACTATCTGAACCAGCATCAGGGATTAAATGCCGGATTTATGCGTCTGGAACACCGTGGCAACAGAATCAGCAGCTATATCGGCTATGGTCTGGCTGACCGCGCGCCCGATTACTGGGAACGCAGTAAAGCCAATGGCGAAAAACTGCGCAAGGAAACCAATCATGAAATCGATGCCGGCCTGAGCTATCAGGGCAACAGCATCAACAGTTCCATCGACATCTTCGCCAGCAAAATCAATAATTTTATTCTAATTCAAAGCATTAATAGCAAAAATACAGCCCGCCAGATAGATGCACGCCGCTATGGCTTTGAGGCAAAAACCAACTGGCATTTTGCCCCGCACTGGAATCTGGGCGGCAGCCTTGCCTATACCTACGCCAGCAACCGCAGTGACAAGCGGCCACTGGCACAAACTCCGCCACTGGAATGGCGCACCTACCTCAACTGGGAAAATGAACACTTCAGTGCCGGCGCCCTGTGGCGCCTAGCCACCAGTCAGCACCGCTATGCCAGAAATCAGGGCAATATCGCTGGCATGGATTCAGGCCAGAGCAGCGGCTTTGGCACACTGGCCTTAAATGCAGGCTGGAAAGCCAACAAAAACACATTGGTGCAAATCGGCATCGACAATGTCTTTAACAAAACCTATGCCGAAGCAGTAAACAAATCTGCCTACGATTTCGACACCTACTCCGTACAGGAACGCCGGATTAACGAACCAGGCCGTACCCTGTGGGCACGAGCACAGATACGTTTCTGATCAAGCCCCGCACCCGAAGCCAGTGCAAACAAAAACCCCGGCAGCCGGGGTTAGAAATGACAAATTCAATCTACAGAAACAGAAAATTACTGTGGTCTTAGTACATCAGTTTCTGCTGCTGGCGCAAACGCCAATACTGCTGTTGCTGTTTTGGCGTCAGAATCTGATAGATATCGTGCTCACGCTTTAGCTGTAAAAAATCATAGTCAGCACGTGCCTGTTGCTGTTGTGCCCAGATATGCTGTTCCTGTGCAATCATATTTTTAGCTCTGGCATCATCAAACAACTTACTCAGTACTAGATTTTTGCGTTCCTGACGCAGATTAGCCAGCGTCTGGCGATTTTCATTACTCATAAGCGGACGCCGACTGGCATATTGATGATCAATTTTCTGCACCAGCGCCTTCTGCTGAGTACTCAGATTTAACTGCGGCAAAATCGAATGAGTATTTACCAGACCATTAACTGGCGTCTGTTCCTGTACCACTACCGTTTCAGTCATCACTGCAGTCGGTTGTGCTGTTGCAGTTACAGCAGCAAAAGCACCCATACTCATGGAAGACAAAGCAGCAAGCGTTACTACACGGGCAATAGTTTTCATAACATGACTCCTTGTTATTTAAGTCATTAATACATTACATCCTTATTTCTCAGTATTCCATAAATCAACGTAAAAACAGGAATATAAATGCAATAAATTAGTAAATAACCCTATTCCATTCCTCCTGAAAACAAAACAGCCCCCTAAAAGATACTTCTTTTTAGCCTGCCCGACAGATTTACTTTTTATCCGGTAACACATAGGCAATCACATGTGATTGATACCTGCGGCAGAAATCACCACATAATCCTTAACGGTTTTGATATCCTCCTTACGCAGATGCCATTATTCGTATCCAGTAAGCCAGCCCCTGAGCATCCATGCCCAGAGCAACAGCGTCAATAACCTAGTCCCGCCATAGTCAAGTGCCAGACCACTTAGCAGCAGAATAAATACTGACATAACTGATAATAATTAAACTTGTGCAAAAAATTTAACCCGTGATTACATCATTTACCATTCATACCTATCAAAACAAAATCTTAACCACAAAGCCCATTCATCCCGTCTGCCTTTTCATTCAAACCAGAACTAACAGGCAAGAAAAAAGCGAAATCGCTGTATATAGCGATTTCGCCAGAATCAATGGCACCACAATAATGCCAGCAGATTTTGTCAGCAATCAGGCACGGGCAGTTAACGCCGCTACTGCCGGCAAAGTCTTACCTTCAAGAAATTCCAGAAACGCCCCGCCACCAGTACTGATATAACTGATATCGTCAGTCACACCAAACTGGGCAATGGCCGCCAGCGTATCCCCACCACCGGCAATCGAATAAGCATCACTCTGTGCAATCGCCTCAGCCAGCACCTCAGTACCCTGCGCAAATGAGGCAAACTCAAATACCCCTACCGGCCCATTCCATACAATGGTTTTTGCCGCTTTCATCATATGTGCCAGTCTTTGCGCCGATTGCGGGCCAATATCCAGAATCATGTCATCCGCAGCCACATCCGCTACATTTTTGATTTCAGCAGGCGCATCCGCAGCAAAGCGTTTGGCTACCACCACATCAGTTGGCAAAGGAATATCGCCGCCCTTGGCCGCTATTTTGGCCATAATCTGCCGTGCATTTTCCACCAGATCAGTTTCAGCCAGAGACTGCCCCACAGGCAAACCCTGTGCCAGTAAAAATGTATTAGCAATCCCGCCGCCAACAATTAAATGGTCAACCTTATCTGCCAGACTTTCCAGAATAGTCAGCTTGGTAGAAACTTTACTGCCCCCCACAATAGCCACTACCGGCGCCTGCGGATTCTGCACCGCATGAGTCAACGCTTCCAGTTCTGCTGTTAGCAGCATGCCAGCACAGGCTAATGGTGCCGCCGCAGCCACGGCTGCGGTGGAAGCTTCAGCACGATGCGCCGTACCAAAAGCATCATTAACATACACATCACCCAAGGCCGCATAAGCAGCAGCCAGAGCATGGTCATTTTCCTTTTCGCCGACATTCAGGCGCACATTAGGCAGCATCACCACTTCAGCCGCCTGTAACTGCGGTTTATGCTCACGCCAGTCTTCCACCACCCGAACACTTTGCCCCAGCAATTCGCCCAGACGCTGAGCTACCGGTGCCACACTGTCTTCCGGTTTGGGCGCGCCTGCTTTCGGCCGCCCCAGATGCGTCAGCACCACCACCGCTGCGCCCTGCTGTAAACAATAACGAATAGAGGCCAACGAAGCACGAATGCGCGTATCATCAACAATGACACCATCTTTAATAGGTACATTCATGTCCACCCGAATCACGACAGTCTTACCAGACACATCCTGATCAGCCAACTTTTTAAACAACATGGTAGAGTTCCCGAAACGAAAAACGCCGATAAAATCGCCATACTGCCCCATACTTGCCAGATGACCACATCATCAGCGCATCAAATAGATGAAATAGTTATAAACCACAAAAAACTTGAAAAACTTTAAATTATCTTATAATTTACCCATAGGGTAAAGTCAGAAGCAGGATAAAACCATTATGATTTCCTCCCACCCCCGCCTCTAACTTATCTCACTGTAATACAACCGCATACACAAATAGGAAAAATATTATGACTCTCGCTTACTGGTGTGTTTTAATTGCTATGCTGCTGCCGTGGATTGCCGCTTCCTATGCCAAAAAAAGTGGTGGTTTTGGCACTGACGACAATCATCAGCCACGTGAATTTCTGGCCAAAGCTGAAGGCAAAGCCGCACGTGCCAATGCTGCCCAGCAAAATGGTTATGAAATTTTTGCCCCATTCGCTGCCGCTGTCATCATAGCTCATGCCACCGAAAATGCTGCCCAGTTCACCATCAATTTCTGGAGCGTCCTGTTTATCCTCAGCCGTCTGGGTTATTTTTACTGCTATATCAACGATAAATCCTTTGCCCGTTCCTGCATCTGGGGATTCGGCGTTTTGTGTATCATCGCCCTGTATATCGCCGCCATCTGAATATAAACACCGGCTGATATAAAAAACAGTTAGCAGAGTTACGCTACGGGCTTTTCAGCCATAGGAAGATAATTAATGTCTGCACAAAACAGTTGCTGTCTTTGCGGTAAGGTTAAACTTGGCTAGGACTGAATAACCTGTCACTGTTTTACCTGCGGCAAATGAAGTGCCGGCCTGTCAATGACCAGCATACATACTGGCGAAATTTACTTTGAGAATAAATAGCTGATTAAACACTACCACTCATTTGAGTGAGCAGAAAGAGTTTTTTCTGAATGCCATACACATAAATGTTTCGCAATAACAGACAATGCCCATTCATAGCTAGAGATCGGCTATGAATGGGTTTATGATTAATTCGATAGTCGCGTCAGATTATTTACAGAAAAACTATTTACACAAAATCTGATACAGACTGACTCCTACCACACATAATTATTGATTTGATTTTTTCCATGCATCAACCATTTCAGGAGTTACTTCATTTTTATAGCAAATAGGCGCATATCCACCCGGTCTACTCCATGCGCTTCTTTTTCCACAAGAACTACCATTTCTGGCAGTGTTGTAGGGACAAGCGCAAACACTAGGATACTGCTGTATTGATGCATCAATTATTTTTTGCTTGATAGCATCATCTGTTTGTGTGTTTGACCTGGCTTCCGAAAACTGACTTGTAAAAGACAAAATAACTAACGCTGTAGTAAGTACTAGAAATTTCATTTGTGTTATCTCCTCAAAAAACAGCAATCAATATTTCATAGCAGCATAGATTTTTGAACAGCCCCTTCCACTGGATTTTAACCTGTAAATATATAGATAATAAACCTAAATATACCTTAACCAACTAAATTCATAACATGAGTGAAGCTAATATCCCACAAATGATAGCCAACAAAAAATAGCCCCTACCAACCAAATTTTCCAACTGGTAAATAGTTAGCTGACGCTCATCCAGATACAAAAACAGACCATATAACACTTGTGTTATATGGTCTGCTATTAATCCAGCATCACATTGAATCTACAGCATCACATCCGTTCAACAATCATAGCAATGCCCTGACCACCGCCGATACACAGCGTAGCCAAACCAAGCTGCGCATCTCTGGCCTGCATACCATACAGCAGACTCACCAGAATGCGCGTGCCACTGGCACCAATCGGATGGCCGATGGCAATCGCCCCGCCATGAACATTGGTTTTATCCATATCAAAGTGCAGCTCACGGCCTACCCCGAGGAACTGGGCAGCAAAAGCTTCATTTGCTTCAATCAGATCAATATCCGCCAAAGTCAGGCCAGCTTTCTGTAATGCTTTCTGCGTAGCCGGTACCGGCCCCAGCCCCATCAGTGCCGGGTTCACACCAGCACTGGCATAGCTGCGAATACGTGCCAAAGGTTGCAGCCCCAGTTCTTTGGCTTTGCTTTCAGACATGACCACTACAGCGGCCGCCCCATCATTAATACCGGAAGAATTACCCGCAGTAACCGTACCATCGGTACTGAAAGCCGGCTTTAATTTAGCCAGCGCCTCAGCAGTTGCCTCAGCACGCGGATACTCATCGTGCGCAAACACAACATCACCTTTGCGCGACTTAATCGTCACCGGCACAATTTCGGCATCAAACACACCGGCAGCCACTGCCTGTGCGGCCAGTTGCTGCGAACGCAAAGCCAGCTCATCCTGCTCCTGACGGCTAATCTGGTATTTCTGCGCAATATTTTCCGCTGTAATCCCCATATGATAATGATTGGTAGCACAAGTCAGCCCATCATGTACCATAGTATCAATAACCTGTTGATTGCCCATGCGATAGCCCCAGCGTGCATGGCTATCAAGCAGATACGGTGCCCGGCTCATATTTTCCATGCCACCAGCTATCACAACTTCAGCATCTTTGGCAGCAATGGCCTGCGCTGCCAGTGCCACCGTTTTCAATCCAGAACCACATACCTTATTGACTGTATAAGCTGGCACTGTATCAGCCAGCCCAGCTGCCAGCGCTGCCTGCCGTGCTGGATTCTGCCCCAGACCTGCCTGCAACACATTGCCCATCATCACTTCATCAACCAGCGCGCCCTCAACACCGGCACGGCTGATTGCTTCTGCAATCACCAGCTTGCCCAAGTCTACGGTACCCACACTGGCTAATGAACCATTAAAACTGCCTACCGGCGTACGCGCCGCACTGACAATAACTGCACTTTCCATATCCACTCCTCAACCTGACTGTTTTCTGGTTTACAAACCACGCTGACTGATTGCCATTTCACAGAAATCTTCAGCTACCACAAACTCAGCCTGCGTTTTAGCCCTAATCGTATCCAGATCAACACCCGGTGCATGTTCCTGCAAAACCAGTTGCCCATCTACAAAAGCAAACACCGCCAGTTCAGTGACAATCAGATTAACCTTGTTTTTTGCCGTCAGTGGCAGCGTACACTGTTTCAGGATTTTGGATTCACCATGTTTGGTACAGTGCTCCATACCGATAATTACCCGACGTGAACCAGTAACCAAATCCATTGCACCGCCCATACCCGGCACCATTTTGCCCGGCACCATCCAGTTTGCCAGATTGGCTTCCTGATCAACTTCCAGCCCGCCCAACACACACGCATCAATATGGCCACCACGGATCAGTGCAAATGAAAACGCACTATCAAAAGTACAGCCACCGGCAGCAATCCCGCACGGCTGCCCGCCTGCATTCACCAGATTAGGATTGGCCGCGTCCTGATTGAGCGCCGCCAGTCCCAGAAAACCATTTTCAGACTGTAGGGTAATATGAATATCTTCCGGCACATAATTGGCCACCTGAGTGGGCAGACCAATGCCCAGATTCACCACATCCCCATCATTAAATTCCATCGCAATTCTGCGTGCGATTAACTCTTTTGCATTCATGGTGATTCTTCCCCTATTCCGGATAAATAATATAATCAACCAATGCCGCTGGGGTAATGGCCGCATCTGGCGTAATCTCGCCCACTTCAACCACATTATTGGCTTCGACAATCACTGTTTTCGCAGCCAGTGCCACCAGCGGATTAAAATTCTGCGCCGACAGTTCATACACCAGATTACCCAGCTTATCTGCCGTTTTTGCCTCTACAATAGCCAGATCAGCGTGCAACGGCAACTCAAGCAAAAACTCCCGCCCATTTACGGCAATTTTCTGTTTACCTTCCTCAACAACCGTACCCAGCCCGGTTGGCGTAAGCACCCCACCTAAACCGGCACCAGCCGCACGAATCCGCTCTGCCAGTGTTCCCTGCGGTACCAGCTCCACCTCAATCTCGCCAGCAATCATTTTCTTACCGGTTTCCGGATTGGTACCAATATGTGAAGTGATAACCTTTTTAACTCGATTATGCGTAATCAGCGGGCCAACACCGGTTTCTACAAACGCAGTATCATTGCCAATAATCGTTAAATCTTTAACCCCTGCATCCAGAATTGCCTGTACCAGTTTGGCGGGCGTACCAACCCCCATAAAACCGCCAAACATAATAGTCATGCCATCCCACAGATGATTTTTCACATCTGCCAAACTGAGCTGTTTCGTTTTCATACTCTTCTAACCTGAGACAAACAAAAAACCGAACAGAATAAGTAACCACCTATCCAGTCAACGAGCACATCAGGGCATATCGCATTGCCTGCCGGCAGTGCCGGAAAAGCACTGCCGGCAATTCAGCAATTACTCAATGTCCATATCAAGAATCGCTGCACTCAACCCTTTGCCATGCATATCATGAGCCAGCGTACGGGTTACCCCGCCACCCAAAGCACCATACATCACAAAATTCAGCGCACCGATATTCGGCAATTCGTAACGCACCACATCACCGGTCACAATATCCGCAAAAAATGCTTTTACTTTTTCTGCCGTCACAGCTGTTCTGAGACGCTCATAGTCTTCAGGCCGATAAGCAATTACCGAAATATTTGAGGTATTACCCTTATCACCAGTACGGGAATGTGCAATTTCACGTAACTTCATTATCAAACCTCCAGATAGTCAATATTGGTTTTAACCAGATCTCGGGAAATGTAAGTTGAATCCATCGCTACAATTTCCTTAACAGACTTCATAGCACCGCCCCCACCAGCCGGCCCATTGGTATACAAGGTTTCCACCTCATTACCGACAACAGCAGCTTCAGCTTTAGTGGCAAAACGGCCAGCAACACGGACACGCACTTCATAAGGCTGGCTGTTGCAGGATAAAGTGGCACCATGCAAAGAATTAACCCCAATCAGGTCATAGCGCACTTCCTGTGGTGTAACACTCGAAATGGCAAAGCGTTCTTTAACAATATCCAGAGCCAGTTTGCCGCGTTCTACTGCGCCCGGACCGGCATAACTCATTTCCCCTTCACCAATAAAGCCATCTTCATAGCCTACTGATACTTTCAGTGTTTCAGGACGGGCACGACCAGTCCCGCCAGTAACCGCAACACGGTCTTTACCTTCCTGAGTGAAAGTAATATTAGAGAAATCAGCAATCACATCTGGTGTTTTATATTCATCCGGACGATGAATTTCATACAGCATCTGTTGCTTGCAGGTATCAGGCGTCACCATACCGCCAGAACCTTCAACCTTAGTAATCACCGCATCACCATCGGCACTGATTTCAGCAATCGGAAAGCCCAGACGTGCCAGATCAGGCACATCACGATAGCCCGGATCAGCAAAATAACCACCAGTAATCTGGCCGGCACATTCAAGCAAATGCCCGAGAATAGTACCCTTACCCAGATGAACCCAGTCCTCTGCACCCCATTTGAACTCATGCATCATGATTGACAGGAACAGGGATGGGTCAGAAACACGGCCGGCAATCACAATGTCAGCACCATTATCCAGAGCCTGAACCATAGGTTCCGCACCAATATAAGCATTGGCAGAAACAATTTTCTTACCACATTGCGAAACTGGTTTTTGCAGCTCATCCAGCGGCAAATCCTGCTGCATTACCTGTTCATAAACATCATCGCCCTCGATAATGGCAATTTTCAGATTTTTAGCACCCAGCGAACGCGCAATCTCGGCTGTTACTTTGGCAGCCGCACGCGGATTGGCCGAGCCCATATTGGTAACAATTTTGATACCCTTTTCCAGACAGGCCGGTAATACCGCCTGCATACGCGCTGCCAATAATTCATTAAAGCCAGCTTCCGGATTGTGTTTTTTCTGCCGCTGACCAATCGCAATCGTCCGCTCTGCCAGACATTCAAATACCAGATACTGAATATCCCCTTTTTCAGCCAGCTCTACTGCCGGTTCAATCCTGTCACCACCATATCCGGCACCACAACCAATCCTGATTTTTTTCATAAAATACACCTTATTATTGCAATTAAAGAAAAACCGACCGCATTCTTATAATGGAAACACCCCTGTTAGTATGGCTCCAATCGCCATAATAATAGATGCTGCCCACAATACTGGAATACTGAATTTCTGATGATCGGCCAAATCTACACCGCTCAGACTGCACAATAGAAAAGTTGCAGGTGTAAGTGGGCTTACTGGGAAACCTGTTGTCATTTGACCCAATAGAGAAGCCTGTGCAACCTGAATTGGTGGGAATCCACCAATATTTGCCACCACCGGCATAATGCCAAAATAATAAGAATCAGGATCAAAGATCAGACTTAATGGCATTGCAATCAGACTAATAATGAAAGGGATATGTGAGGCCAAACCATCCGGAATAAATTCACCAGTCGAAACGGCCATTGCTTTCAGCATGCCTGATTCGCTCATAATGCCGGTAAATACCCCAGCAGCAAACAGAATTGTAGCCATCATCAACGCACCTTTAGCATGGGCATTGATACGTGCAGATTGTTCGGCCGGTTTACGATAATTCAGAGTGAGAGCGATACAGCAGGCAACCATAAAAATAATAGTTGGCGCTATTTTGGTTGATACCATCAGAGAAATGACTATAATCACCAGAATAAGATTCGGCCAGAATAAATGCGGACGACGTAATTTCAACTCTTCTTCAGTCAGCTCTTTCGGTTTAAAGTGAGTCACAACTTCAGACTCCTCATCGGTACCAACGACACCACCAGCACCACCAACTAGCCCCAGACGTTTTTCTTCCTTACGTCCCCAATACCATCCCATAAATACCATAAACGCCAACCCGCAAATCTGCGCTGGAATCAACGGCGTAAACAACTCATGTGTCGTCACATCTAGAGCACCTGCAGCACGGATCATCGGGCCAGTCCACGGTAAAAAATTCACCCCAGCACTAAGTGCGGTAATACCAGCCAGAATTTTCTTATCAATGCCCAGTTTGTCATACAATGGAATCATTGCCGGTACAGTAATCAGAAAAGTGACCGCACCATTGCCATCCAGATGGGCAATCAACGCCAGAACACCAGTACCAATAATAATCTTCTTCGGACTGGTTCCTACCACTTTCAGTATCTTGGCAATAATCGGATCAAACATCCCCGCATCGCTGACCACACCAAAGAAAATGATGGCAAACACAAACATCGCTGCCATCGGCGCAAGTTTGGATATCCCACTCACTGCCATCTTAGGAATGGTTGAATAAGCCGGTAAGGCCTCAACACTACCTTGAAAAACAGGTACGATATAAAGTGCAACTATAGCACCCAGAATAGGAATAATAATCAAAGAGACTATCGGAGAAAGCCGCTTACTCATAATACAAAAAAGCAGAGTAGCAATAGTCAATATGCCTATTAATGCCAGCATAAATGCCCCCTTTTTGGGTCGTTATAAATAAAGAAAAAAATAAATATCTAAGAAAGCCCCAGCATTCTCACCATAACGTCCCAGCCTGTCTAATCGATAATAAAGATGGATTAATAAGCAAAACCAATTAATCCGGCAACCTATAGAAAATTTGATTAACTTCAAATTATCTTTACAATTAATATGCTATTGTGAATAGTTCATAGATTAAAATGTTGGCAGATAATGCTATATGAATATATCAATCAAACAGATAAAAGCCTTTCTGGCACTGGTAGAAGAAGACAACTTCACCCGGGCAGCCCAAAAGATTCATCTGTCGCAGCCTGCATTCAGCAGCCTTATCGCCAATCTGGAACAGGAAATCGGCTATCGTCTGTTTGACCGTGATACGCGTAAAGTTCAACTGAATGAAAACGGTATCCACTTCATCAAACTGGCACGCGAGCTCATGTTTGCCTACGAACGTACTACCAAAGAAATACGTTCGCATGCCAATAATTATCAGGAAAAACTGGTTGTGGCTGTCATGCCATCCATCGTCGTACAATGGGTTTCACAGCTTTTAGCCACTTTTCATCACCAGTATGCCAATATCAAAGTTGAATTACTCGATACACAATGGGATTTGTGTCTGCAAGCCTTATTACAGGGACACGCAGAACTGGCCTTAACCGCAAAATCCCCGTCCCTGACTGAAATTTCTTCTGAATTTCTTTTTTCAGACAAATTTCATCTCATCTGTCATATCGACCACCCACTGGCCAGCAAAGAAAACATTGAATTAAAAGATTTACTTGAATATGACATGATAGGCTTTACCAAAGGTACCAGCATCCGTCATTACGTAGACAAAATTGTTGATTTATTCGGAATTAACTATGTAGTAGAAGTTAGCCAGCTCACCACCATGATGGGGCTGGTGGCGGCCAACTACGGCATTGGCCTTGTGCCCAGACTGACATTATTTCAGTTTGAGCACAGAAATCTGGTGGTTAAAGATGTCGCAGACATGAATCTGGAGCGCTCCATCTACCTGATCAAACATAAAGAGCACAAACTGTCAGCACAGGCAGAGAACTTCTATCACCACATCAAAGCCAACATTTTTAGCAATTAACAGCCTGCACACCACTTGCCATTATCTGACAACAGTGGCCGGTAATGCACGACGATGTTTAGAAGTTGATGCAGTAGGCTTTACTGTCACACCGCTAACACTGATATCATTTTGCAACTTCTCATAAGTTGCCTTACCAATGCCCTTTACGCGCATAATCTCTTCTGTAGAATGGAAAGAACCATGTGTATTACGATAATCAATAATTGCCTGAGCCTTGACTGCGCCAATATACGGTAATGATTGCAGCTGTTGCATTGATGCGGTATTAATATTCACAGCAGCCCAAACCGGAGCCATGCCAAACAACAATACCATAATCATAAAAATTTTCTGCATCTCTATCTCCCGCCATACCTGATTGAAGAGTTTCAGCATCAAATAGCTGCACTTGAAATTTGCCAAAAGCATAAAACATAAACAATATTTATGCAATTAGTATTTTTATTATCAAAAATACCCAAATGCCCACAACCAGCATAAGTACAACAAACACACTTTCCTTGATAGGTTTGCACAGATTCAGGATAATTCACACTGTATAAACCCTGTCTCACACAGCAAGGTTCAACACATTACTTTACACAGCTATTGCAACCAGCTATTTCCCTCATCAAAAGGCAACTTCATGGCATCACATCTTGCTAATGCAATTCGCTTCCTGACAATGGACGCAATTCAACAGGCCAACTCCGGCCATCCCGGCGCACCAATGGGTATGGCCGAAATGGCTACAGTATTGTGGCGCGAATTCCTGCAACATAATCCAGCCAACCCCAAATTCTACAACCGCGACCGCTTCATTCTTTCCAACGGTCACGCTTCCATGCTACTGTACAGCCTGCTGCACCTGAGCGGCTACAACCTCAGCATCGAAGACCTGAAAAACTTCCGTCAGCTGCACAGCAAAACCCCAGGACACCCAGAATATGGCTATACCGATGGCGTAGAGACCACCACCGGCCCATTAGGACAGGGAATCGGCAATGCCGTTGGTCTGGCGCTGGCTGAAAAAATCCTCGCCGCCCAGTTTAACAAACCCGGCTTTAACATCGTTGATCACCATACCTACGTTTTCGTTGGCGATGGATGTCTGATGGAAGGCATATCTCACGAAGTGTGCTCACTGGCCGGCACCCTGAAACTGGGCAAACTGATTGTCCTGTATGACGACAACAACATCTCCATTGATGGCAAAGTAGATAACTGGTTCAGCGAAAATATTCCCGAACGTTTTACTGCTTACGGCTGGCACACCGTTGCCAACGTAGACGGCCATAACGAAGCAGCGATCCGTGCCGCCATTACTGCTGCCAAAGCTGAAACCGACAAACCATCAATTATCTGCTGCAAAACCAGAATCGGCAAAGGTGCAGCCAATAAAGAAGGCAGCCATAAAACCCATGGCGCCCCGTTAGGTGCCGAAGAAATTGCGGCTACCCGCACAGCTCTGAACTGGGCGCATGAGCCGTTTACCATTCCACAAGAAATCTATGACGAGTGGAATGCTGCCGCAGCCGGTGCACAACTGGAACAGCAATGGCAGGATTTATTTAGCCGCTACCAGCAACAATACCCAGCCGAAGCAGCGGAATTTATCCGCCGCATGGATGGCAAACTGCCAGAAAACTTTACCGAACACGTCCAAAATGCACTAAACGATGTTTGCAGCAAGGCAGAAAAAGTGGCTACCCGCAAAGCCAGTCAGAACAGCATCGAGATTCTGGCACAAATCCTGCCTGAATTTGTCGGTGGTTCTGCCGACCTTACCCCGTCTAACCTGACAGACTGGTCAGGCAGTACCGCAGTCACAGCCACAGGTGGCGGCAACTACATTCATTATGGCGTACGCGAATTTGGTATGGCAGCCATCATGAACGGCCTGAGCCTGCACGGCGGGATCAAACCATTTGGCGCTACCTTCCTGATGTTCAGCGAATATGCACGCAATGCCCTGCGCATGGCTGCGCTGATGCAGATTAACCCGATATTCGTGTTCACACACGACTCTATCGGCCTAGGCGAAGACGGCCCAACACACCAGCCAGTTGAGCAAATCGCTACCTTGCGCCTGATTCCCAACATGAGCGTATGGCGTCCTTGCGACAGCGCCGAGTCACTAGTAGCATGGGCTGATGCTGCAGCCGCAGACAATCACCCCAGCTGTCTCATATTCAGCCGTCAGGGATTGCCATTTATGCCGCGTGATAGCCAGCAATTGGCCAATATCCGCCGTGGCGGCTATGTCCTGAAAGCAGCCTCTGAAAACTCTGCACGGGCAGTACTTATTGCCACAGGTTCCGAAGTTGAGCTGGCCATTAATGCCCAAACCAGACTAGCCGAACAAGGTATCGCCACTCACGTCGTATCCATGCCCAATACCCATATCTTCGACCAACAGGACAAAACCTATCGTGACAGCGTACTGCCTGCCGGTTTACCGCGTATTGCCATAGAAGCCGGCGTCAGTGATTCATGGTACAAATATGTCGGTAGCGATGGTGCTATTATCGGCATCAACCGTTTTGGCGAATCCGCACCAGCAGAACAGCTGTTTCAGGAATTCGGCTTCACAGTTGATCAAGTTGTCGATGTGGTTAAAAGCGTTATTTAAATCCAGCCACAAAAAAAGCCAGCAATATCTGCTGGCTTTTTTATATCAGCTTACAGCCAATTTAATCTTTAACATTGACATGACGCGTTTCCGGCATCATCAAAATTGCGATAATAGATAATATACTGGTACCAACCACATAATAACCCATTGATATCGCACCGAAATTCTCAATCAGCCAAGTCAGTACAAATTGCGCAGTACCACCAAATAAAGTTACACCAATAGCATAAACAATTGATACCCCTGTGGCGCGCAGTGCAATCGGCATCATTTCCGGAATCGCTACCAGACTACTGGCACCAGTCATACCAGTTAACAACGTTACCATCATCGTCACCAGTAACAGCATTGCCACACTTTCCGTTTTCACCAGCAAATACAACATCGGCACAATCAGCAACATCAAAGCCACACGTGGCCATAACATAATGCTTTTACGGCCATATTTATCGGCCAGAAGTCCCGCCAGCAAAGAAAACAGAAACATCATCAACCCACCTAAAATAGTACAGACTTGTGCAATCTTCGGGTCAAATTTCAGCGTATTGATAGCAAAAGTAGTCATATAATTGCCTACCTGAGCAGTAATAGCAGTTGCCATCAACACCATAATGCCCAATATTACCTCTTTTCTATAGCGGGTGAATATTATCGTCAGCATCTCAGCATCATTGTGATATGTTGGCTCTTCCAGAGTTTCCGGCAAAGCGCGGCGAATATACAGAGCAATCGGAATCAGAGCCAGACTCACCAGAAAAGGTATGCGCCAGCCCCAACTGGCTAATTGTTCCAAACTCAACTGAGCAGAAACCAAATAACCAACTATCCCACCAACAGCTACAGCAATACCCTGACTTGCCATCTGCCAGCTAGCATAAAAAGCGCGTTGATTAGGTGGAGCTGATTCGATCAGCATTGCCGAAGCCGGGCCTACTTCCCCTCCCAGCGCCAAGCCCTGTACCAGACGTGCGAATAAAACAATAATTGGCGCAGCAATACCTATACTTTCATAACTCGGTGTAGCAGCCAGCCCCAACGTACCAATTGTAATTAATGTTACCGTTAAAATCATGGCTGCTCTACGCCCTTTTTTGTCAGCATAAGCGCCAATTAACACACCCCCAAGTGGACGGGTAAAAAAACCCACACCATAAACTGCCACAGCAGTTAGCAAACTGATAAATGCATCATTATTAGGAAAAAATGATTGCCCAATATACACTGCAAAAAACGAATAAATAATAAAATCGTAAAATTCCAATGCATTTCCGGCTACCGCCGCCGCAATCGCCTTCGCCGGAGGCTTGTTGTGCTCTACAGCCGCCTGTCCTGTATTCATATCAATACTCCCTTTATTCTATAAAAATTCAAAATCGGATTTATTGCAGAAAACGTTCTGCCAGTGCTACCCAGTAAGTCGCACCAATGGCAATATTCTTATCATTAAAATCATAATAAGGATTATGCAAATCAAAACCAGAAGCAGCATCCAGCTCTTTCAAACCATTACCAATAAACAAATAGCTTCCCGGGCATTTTTCCAGCATGAATGCAAAATCTTCACTACCGGCCATCGGCTCAGTCTGATCAACAATATTCTCCTCAGCCACCACTTCGCGCGCTATCTGACGCGCAAACTGTGTTTCCTTAGTGGTATTAAATACAGGAGCATAGCCATGCTGATAATCCACCTCAGCCACCACATTAAAACTTTGTGCCTGAGCCTGTACTATCGCCACAATACGCTCTTGTAATAGCCTGCGTACTTCTGGTTTGAAACAACGCACGGTCAGCTTTAATTCCGCCTGTTCCGGAATCACATTATTAGCCACACCGGCATGGAACATACCCACAGTCACTACAGCAGAATCCAATGGATTCACATTACGTGACACAATCGTCTGCAAGGCCATTACAATAGAAGAAGCAGCCACAATCGGATCGTGCGTATTATGCGGCTTCGCACCGTGACCACCTACCCCTTTAACCGTAATCGTTACCACGTCAGAGGAAGCCATCATCCATCCATCATAAAAATGCAATTGCCCCTGTGGATAACCCGGCATATTATGCATCCCATATACCGCATCACACGGATATTTCTCAAACAGACCATCAGCAATCATCCGCATCGCACCACTACCGGATTTGCCATACTCTTCTGCCGGCTGAAAAATCAAATTCAGCGTACCATTAAACGACTTTCTGCCCGCCAATACCTTGGCTGCGGCCAACAACATAGTAGTATGCCCATCGTGACCACAAGCATGCATCTTGCCCACATGCTTGCTAGTGTGAGCAACACCGCTTTCCTCAGAGATCGGCAACGCATCCATATCGGCTCGAATACCAATACACTTTAAACCATTACCAACACGAAGTTGAGCAACCAGACCAGTACCACCAATGCCCCGCTCAACCGTATAACCCCATTGCTCCAACAAACCAGCAACCAAATCACTGGTTCGATTCTCAGCAAAAGCCAATTCAGGGTGTTGATGAATATCATGTCGCAACTGAACAAAAGTACCTAACTCAGCCTCAACTAGCTCCCTCACATCTTTCATAAACATCCCTTTACACATTTAGTTGAAAGAAAAATCATAGCTTACCAAACAGCATTAATATTGACAAAAGAAAATAATTTAATACATTCTAAAAATTATTAATATGAATTTCCATCTTTAACCCATATCAATAAAAATACTGAAAGATAAACAGAGCTAGCGATCATTAGTTTTCACTAAATATAGCATCGTATGCACGTAACTGAATAAAAACCAAATTAACCTGATACAGAATCTTGAATAGGTTTATTTATTTTATAACTGAATCCACAAACAAAAATGCACTTTAATACCATTAAAGTGCACTTACTAATCATTAATTAAGCTTAAATTTAAGAAATTAAAACATAATATTGAAAATACCCATAAAAATGTATTTTATACCGATTTGTTTTGCCTTCTATTATTAAATAATAAAGTCATTAATCCAATTAAAGCCAGCATGGGTAAAAACCATAAATAACGCCATGTAACCGGAAAATAACTAAGCGTTAACATACCATGCAGATGCTGCGGTACAGAGACCTGCACCAGAGAACCAGAATTATCAGCAACAACAGGTAATGAATAACCATTTACATCAGCAGAATAACCATACCACCACAAACGCGGAAAAATTAGGATGGTAGTATCATTATGCTCAGGTATCCGAATCAAGTCAGTATTATTATCATGTTTTACATGCTTAATACCAGCTAAATCAGGAAATACAAAAGGTGAGTTAGTATCCCAACCCTTAGTTTGGTCTAATGGCAACGAAACATACAAATCATTTCGACTGCCAGCAGGTTGAACTTCAATATATCCACACTGCTGAAATTGTCGGCTAAAAGCAGCATAATCGGCCTTATTGACAATTATAGTGCTAATCTGCATCAGCACAGCCTGACAAACAGGCAATTTACCCGTAGTCTGCAAAATATTCTTTAATGTATGTTTAGGCGAAAAAATACCGTGTGCAGTTTTATTAACAGGTAGTACCTGCTCTAATCTTTTACTGCCTACAGGAGAATAACCATTGATTGATTTAATATCATAAAAACCAAACTGTGCTGAAGCGATATCATTTAATTGTCTGGTTTGGCTTAACTCAGTATTATTTGGCAGAGACAGAACATAGCCTTGCAAATTCACATTATCTGGTAACTGAATATGCTCTGGTAAATCAGTTTGACGCAAATAATAGCCACCTAAGGTAGGTAAACTATTTAGCAGCATTAATAATATTAATAAACTTAAACCAGATAAACCAAAAGTGCTTTTTCTCTCTACCATTTTGGGGCTCAATAAAAGCAGCCATACAGAAAAAATCTGCAACACTACAAATATTGGGTGAAGATTCCAAGAATTAAAAAAAGCAAAACAGGATGAAAAAAGAATGATAAAAAAATATTTTTTATTGAAATCAGCCAAAATACTTTTATTTAAATTAAATAAACTACGCTCCATTAGAAATAACATTAATAACATACATAGAATCAATACTAATGTATCAAATCCGGCATAAAAAGGTAAAAATATAAAAAATCCACCCAAAATAGCGTATAAACAATTATAATTTTTTCTGCTTAGTTTTATTCTATTGCCTTTAACAACCGAAGCAAACTGCAAAATATAGAATACAGCCAGACAAACAAATAAAGAAATGAAAGGCAGAAAGCGAAAAGGCCAACGCAAAGGACCAAACTGTGCTGGCATTTGCGACAAAACAAAAAATATAATAATTAATAACAAAATCCATTTCAGATTAGCATCTCTTTGCCAGAGTGTCTTTACGTCACGGTAGAAAAACACCAATGGTACAAATAAAGTAGAAAAACCAAAGGGGATCAACATCAATTTATAAGTGGAATAAGTCATATAATCATAAAACGTGGGAAAGAACCCCAAAATGATCGTAGGCCATGAAGGTGTAAGAGCTCTGTTTTGGCTGTCAAATCCGCTGACGCGATTAATTAAATTATGTGAAAAAATATATTCAGAATAAACCGGAAAAGCAAAAATGCAAGCTAGAATAGTAGGTGTACTTAAATAAAAAACTTTTTTCAGATTACCAGATTGTTTTAGTTGAAAAATTAGATTTACACCAATAAAAACTACATAACCTATTACACCATGAGGCCAGCCAGCAGACAGTAAAAAGATTACTGAAATAAAATTCAGAATAATATTGGTTTTAGAAAAACTATTTTTTAATAAAAAAAATGTGGCAATAGAAGCCATTGCCCAAGCCTGCCCACTAGCAGCATTCCACCAAGCACCAAGATATTGATAAAGAAAAACCGGTTGTATTACTACCAAAGAAGCAAATGCATAAGCATAGGTATTATCCAACTTAAAAGATTTAGCAATAACTAAAGCAGAACAAGAAACCAGTACCATATTAATAAAAGCCAATATCCAGCCTGGTAACTGGATATAATGAAACTGAGAGGCAATGAGAGACACTAGGATATTTTGAGGCAAGAATATACCTTTACCCAAATCAATCATCTCATTACCACCGATATACATTGAGTCAATAATAAAAGGAATTTTACCTTGTGCCCAAATATGACCTATTTGCCTGAAAAAACCGAGCATTTCATAAGCAGCATCATCGATATAAAAAAAATCGCTTTGGAACAGACTGCACACTACAATTACCAAAATAGCATAAAATGCAGAAAATAATAGAGCCTGTCTGGGTGATAGTTTTTCACAACTCATTATTTTGTTTCTTTATATTTATAAAATTATCATAAGCGGCACACATCGCTTCGATATCTGAACAAGAAGGTGCCCAGCCAAGTTCTTGCATAGCTTTGTTACAGTCCAGCAAAATATTCTGATCTGCGATCGCAAACTGCTCAGGATAAAGTAGTGTTAAACCCAATTTATCTAACGCAGACAAAACTGGTTTAATCAAACCAGACGGGACAGGCAAAACAAAAGACTTAGAACCAGCGTGCTTAATTACGGCTTGCAATAACTCTTTAGTTGTAGGTGGTTGAAAAGACCCCAGGTTATAAGTTTCTCGAGGAAAATTTTTTTGCCAAGCAAGCATTGCTGCTGAAACACAATCATCTACACTGACCATCTGATAGTGATTTAAACCATTACCTATCATGGGAACAGGCAAATTTAAAGCAATAAGGCGGAATAATTTACCTAAAACACCTAAACGCCCTGCGCCAGTAATCAATCGGGGGCGAAAAATCGTCGCATTTAATTCTTTATAACTACGAATTAATTTTTCAGCTTCAACCTTGCCACTTCCATATGGCCCTAAGGGATTTTGAGGATGATCTGTAGATACAGGACAGCTACTTACCATGCCGTAAGTCATGTCGGTTGAAAAAAAAACCATCCTAGTTACGCCATTAGCCATCATTTCTTGCAAAATATTGCGCGTGCCATCAACATTAACTTCATAAAACCAATCTTGACGATTGCGCTTAGGAACGGCATCTGCAAACTGTCGGGCAGCTAAATGGTAAACCACATCATCTGAATGTAGATTTAATTTTTTAATATCATTTGTAGATCGGATATCACCATAAATATATTGACTATTTTTTTCTAATTCAGCATCGTTAAAATTTTTGATATCAAAATTAACAACTTCATTACCGGCTTGCAATAACTTCCGAGCAAGTATCTGACCGGTAAACCCACTTCCACCCGTAATAATATGCCGCAATTTATGCACTCCTAGAAATAATTATGATTCCAATACAAATAGTTACCAATCCAGCAATACGAATCAGATTTACATTTTCATGTAAGAAAAAATAACCGATAAAAGCAGTTATAATATAGCCAATCGACAATAAAGGATAAGCCAGACTTACTTCAACTTTACCCAATACCACCATCCATAAACCGATACTAACTGCATATAGACTCATACCTGTCAGAAACCATACATTTAATAACAACTGGTATCCGAAATAAAAATAATCAAGTATAGATTGGGGCATAGAACCAATCGTCTGCATGGTTTTACGTAATGCAATTTGTGCAAAAGCATTTAAAGTAACACTAGTGACAGCCAGCATAAAAGTCAATAAATTCACTACAATTCTTTCATATAAAAAATTACAGATATCGAGCCAGCAATATGACACATATAATTAAGACTAATAAAATTAGACTTTTTTTATCCTGAATAAAAAACACAATTGGATCATCATGCATTAAGCCTCGTTTAGTCTTCACCCACAGATTACCAATCAGATAAATCATAAATAACTGTACCAGCCATAACAAAGCAGGCGTTTTATAATGAACAATTGTTTCGGGTGCATTAATATAAAGACCGAATAAAATAATAGCACCGATATAAGTGCTTATACCTAACGGCCAGAGTATATCCAAATCAGATTTCATATATCCCCTACCCGCAATTAAAGTTTTATTATTATGCATAGAAACCAGCTCAGCACAGCGCTTAACAGTAGCCAAACTTAAAAAAATTAATATCGAAAACGCCAGTAACGCATAACTTAAATCAATATGTATAACAACACCACCAGCAAATATTCTAATAGTATATAATACAGATAGAATAATTATGTCTAGTAAAACGACCTGTTTTAATCTTAAACTGTATAATGTAGTTATGAACAAATATAATAAAAATACACTCAAAAAAAACCATGAAATCCAGACTGAAATAAATACAGCACTTAATAGAAGTAATATGCTGGCCTTGATACCTTGAGCAATAGATAAACGCCCTGAAGCGAATGGACGATTTTTTTTACTCGAATGCTCACGATCATTATCCAGATCCCATAGATCATTCAGAATATAAGTCGCTGAAGCTCCTAAAGAAAAGGCTATAAAAGCAATAGCGACTAAAAATAATTTATGTAAATCATAAAATTGAAAAGCAGTAAGCAAAGGAACAAGGAGGAGGATATTTTTTAACCATTGATGTAAACGAATAGCTTTCAACCAAGTAACTACATTCGTGCTATCATTGCTCAGCTCTTTTAATATTGGTGTTTCAGTTTGAGATACTTTTCTGGTTAACTTATTAACTTTACTTCCTACAATGATGGCTCCACTGGCTTTTTTCCAGATTGGTAGATCTGCATAATCATCACCAATATAGATAAATTCACGTCCAATTTTCTGTTCAATAGCTTTAAATTTATTTACTCCTTTCAGATTATTTTGAGCATCTGTAGCAATAACTTCATCAAAACATTGCAGAAAATCAGCAATTTTGTATGCTATTTCTTTATAAGCCGCAGTAGCAAGAATAATTTTTCTACCCTGTTGTCTTTCATGCTGTATATACTCAATTAACTCATGGCGATAAGGTAAATTTTCTGCTTTAAAATCACTATGCTCATATACAAATTTTTTAAATTCTGCTTTACCAAGAAAATACACTTTTATCAATCTAAATATCTCAAATGGATGTAATTTGAGCATACTAATCAGACTTTCATGTAGTGAATCAGTCTGAATTAGTGTCCCATCTAAATCAACAACCAGTGGAGAATTTGATTGTTCCACGATTTTCCTTTGTAAATCCAACAGAATTAAAACCTAATTTTACATATATATTTCTTGGAATAGCAATACATATTCAAACACCAAAATTAAGAGCTAGCCATTTGTTAAATTCCATGGAAGGCAAATAGCCTAGCAATGAATATAACTGTTTGTGATTGTAGCAATAAGCATAAGCCGCAAAGGGTTGTTGTAATTCCCCACTTACCATGAATTTTTCTCCTTTAACAAGCTCAGCTTTAATATTTTTAATTGTTGCTTCGAATACTACAATATCATACGGATGTAACTACCCCTTAAAATAGTACAGCCTCAAAGTAAAAAATTCTCTCTATTAACCCACAGAGGATTTAATCATGAACAAGATGACTGAACATTAAATCGTAGCTATTTTAAAAGAAGCTCAAGTCGGGTATCCCTGTCAAAGAACTTTGCTGAAAATATGGTATGGCTAATTCACTCTATATAGAGTAAGCACAAATACAAACAGCAGCACTAAGGCTGCTGTTATGTTTTGTATCAGGCATCCATAATCATTGCCTTCTAGCCTTTTTACAAAGCAAGAAACCCGGCTGATCTCTCAACCGGGTTCTTCTTATGGGGAGTCTGGCGGTGTCCTACTTTCACATGGGCATCCATACTATCATCGGCGCTAGGTCGTTTCACGGTCCTGTTCGGGATGGGAAGGCGTGGGACCAACCCGCTAT